>JAZSHG010000123.1:0-6730 GCA_045533135.1 Acutalibacteraceae bacterium | reverse complement strand
ATAACTACGCAGATAGTCCTCGATCTGCACAGGATAGAGATTCTCGCCGCCGGTGATAATGACATCCTTCTTGCGATCGACGAGATAGATAAAACCATCCTCATCCTCGCGCGCCATATCACCGGTAAACAACCAGCCGTCCTTGAGAACCTGCTCAGTTGCTTCCACGTTTTTATAATAGCACTGCATTACACCGGGACCCTTGACGATCAGCTCACCAACATCGCCCAATTCAACATCTTTGCCATTTTCGTCCACAATGCGTGTCTTCCAAAGATAACCCGCTTTGCCAATAGCGCCGACTTTGTGCGTATTCTCAACACCCAAATGTACACATCCGGGACCAATAGACTCGGAAAGACCGTAGTTAGTATCATATTGATGGTGAGGGAACAGCTTCATCCAACGATGGATCAAACTGGGGGGGACAGGTTGCGCACCAATGTGCATCAAACGCCATTGCTCCAAATAATAGTGATCAAGGTTGATCCTGCCGGAATCCACGGCATCCAAAAGATCCTGCGCCCACGGCACCAAGAGCCAAACGATCGTGCATTTTTCCTCAGTAACTGCGCGCAAGATCCATTCAGGTTTTACGCCACGTAACAGCACCGCTTTGCTTCCTGCCAGCAAGGAGCCAAACCAATGCATTTTTGCACCGGTATGATACAAAGGCGGAATGCATAAAAAGACATCATCTCTTGTTTGCTGATGGTGGTTTTGCTCTGTTTGACAGGAACTGACCAATGCACGGTGATTATGTAAAATCGCCTTGGGGAATCCGGTTGTACCGGATGAAAAATAAATGGCTGCATCGTCGTCATCGGTCAAATAAACCGGCGGCGGGGAAGAGGAGCAGTAGGATAAAAGCGCCATGCAGTTTTCTGCATAGGCGGGCTCATCCTTACCAACAAAAAACCACGTTTTTACTATAGAGGTGTCCTGCCAAATAGGATCAATACGGCTGATAAATTCCGGGCCAAACAGCAAGACTTCAACATCCGCCAATTCTAAGCAATATTTAATTTCGTCGCTTGAATATCGAAAGTTCATCGGCACAGCCACGCATCCTGCTTTAAGCGCACCAAAATATAGCGGCAGCCACTCTAAGCAGTTCATGAGCAAAATTCCCACTTTTGTACCGCGCTTCACGCGACGGCTGAGCAGGAGATTGGCAAAGCGGTTGGCTTGCCTATCGAAATCTCGCCACGTAATCTCACGACGATAAGGTGCATCGCTCCCACTTTCGATAAGATTAAAATCCCGCCAAGTAACGCCGCGATCACGCTCCTCCGAGGGATTTATCTCCACCAAGCAAGTTTCCGCACCATACAGGCGGGCATTTTTTTCCAAAAATTCAGTAATCGGCATATTTTTCTCTCCTTGAAACGCCAAAAGCGGCGTGTGCTCATGTCAAACATTTTAACACTTTTAATCGCTAAAGTCAACGATAAATACATGAATATCGATATTTTTTAATTATCTATTGCAGTCAAATTATAGAATGTGGTATACTGTATATGATTTTGGGTAGTTAGGATGAATTCTTATGGTTGAATCGATTGTTTCGCAAATTACAGAATGGCTTTCCGGATCTCTTTCGGGGGATTTGGTTTCTTTTGTTATATCGCTATTCCCAATTTTAGAGTTGCGTGGCGGTATGATTGCCGCCAGTTTGCTTGGCGTGCCTCTCGGTCGAGCATTCATACTTTGTTACATTGCTAATCTGCTTCCCATTCCCGTTATTCTTTTTTGCATCAGACGCTTTATCGACTGGTGCAAAAATACAAAGTTACTGCATCGACTTGCCGAGTGGCTGGAGCACAAAACCGAGAAAAATAGAGATAAAGTTTTGAAATACCAAACGTGGGGGCTACTGATTTTTGTAGCTCTGCCGCTTCCCGGAACAGGTGCTTGGACCGGGGCTTTGGTTGCCGCAATGTTGGATATGCCCATCAAAAAATCATTTCCTATCATTGCTTTGGGCGTCTTAATAGCAGGAATCATTATGGCTGCGATCACTTATGGCCTGCCGGCACTGTTTAGCGTAGCCTAACAGGAGGGGACAATCGTGCAAACGGTTTATGACTGGATCGTGGTTGGCGGCGGCGCCTCCGGATTGTTTTCTGCCGCCATCTTGAGCCATCAATCGACGCAAAATGGCGTTGCTTTCACGGGTGCTGTTTTAGAAAAAGGGAAGCGCGTCGGTAACAAGCTCGCCGTGACAGGCAATGGCACCTGCAACATATCACACACGCCTCTCTTACCGGAAAACTACCATGGTACCGATCCTACATTTTCCAACGATGCGCTAAAGGCATTTCCTCCTGAAAAATCGATGGATTTCTTCCAAAAAATCGGTGTTGAAACCTTTGTGCGCGAAGATGGTCGTATTTATCCAACCTGCTTACAGGCTTCAGCTGTGCTGGATTGCCTGAGAACCGAATTGCGTCAAAACGGCGTTGAGGAGCACTGCGGCGTGACAGTTGTATCGCTCAAGAAACAAAAAAACGCATGGATTGTGACTACAGATCAAGGAGAACTCGTAGCAAAGGCGGTCATTGTTGCCGCTGGAGGTGTGGCTTCGCCCTCCGTCGGCGGTTGCGATAATGGGTATCGCCTGTTGAAGGCTTTGGGATGTGAGTGCATCGAGCCTTTTCCTTCTGTCGTTCCACTTAAAACTGACACAACTTTTATCCGCGCCGTCAAAGGTATTCGTATTCATGCAATGGTGTCACTACTCGATGGTTATCATGTCTGCGGAAGCGCGTATGGCGAGGTTCTTTTCACGGAATATGGCCTTTCCGGCCCTGCTATTATGCAGATCTCTCGTTCTGTCGGCGCCGCAAATCGACAAAAAGACAAGCCTTTTCAAATACAGCTTGATCTGTTCCCACAAACCGAACCGCACGACCTTCTCTTGCTTTTGAAAAAACGCAAATTCCTACTGCACGGCCGTCTGTTGGAAGATTTCTTCACAGGTTTTATCCACAAGCGCGTTGGGCAAACCCTCTTACGTGTGTGCGGTCTTTCTTTAAACACCCCTGTAAAACAGTTAACGTCGGCGCAAATTGAACGTTTAGCGGTTTTGTGCAAATGTTGGAACATCGATGTATACGGCACAACGGGGTTTAGCAATGCACAGGTAACAGGCGGCGGTATTTCCACTGCAGATTTTAATCCCACAACGATGGAACACCGTCAACTGAGTGGGCTTTACGCCATAGGAGAAGTGCTGGATATTGACGGTGATTGCGGCGGTTACAATCTGCAATGGGCTTGGTCATCTGCAGCCGCGGCAGCTGAGAAAATACTGAACAACAAGTGAGTGTATATGATTAGTATAGCTGACATCAAAATGCCTCTCGATTACACCGCGGACACCTTAAAAAAGACGGTGGCTCATCTGCTTCGTATGCGCTTAGAGGACATTCCCACGCCGATTATGCTAAAAAAAGCGGTGGATGCGCGCGAAAAAGACGATGTCCACTTCCGTATCACCATTGGATTGTCGCTGGATAGGGAAGAGGCTGTAGTAAAAAAGCTCAACAACCCTAAAATTACCATACACAAGATGGAAAGCTATTCCCCTTTACAATCGATTGCTAATTTTTCTTCCAAACGCCCCATTGTTATCGGAGCAGGCCCTGCCGGTTTATTCGCCGCTTATATTCTGGCAAATGCAGGACTGCGCCCTCTGATTTTGGAGCGTGGACGCGATGTTGATAGCCGTCGTCTTGACGTGGAAAAATTCCGTCAAACCGGTGTGTTGGACACACAATCTAACGTTCAATTTGGTGAAGGCGGTGCCGGTACTTTTTCCGACGGCAAGCTGAATACCGGCGTTAAAGATAAACGTTGTCGCTTCGTTTTGGAAACCTTTGCCTCTCTTGGTGCGCCGCAAGAGATCCTATGGCAATCCAAACCACATATCGGAACTGATATTCTATGCAATGTCATAAAAAACCTTCGCCATCGCATTGAGGAACTGGGTGGCGAATTCAGATTCTGCTGTCATGTCACTGACATTTCTGTAAAGGATAATACCATTACAGGCATAACGGTTAATGAGGGCGGCAAAATAGGGGAGATCCCTGCCGAAAAAGTCATTTTTGCCGTAGGACACAGCGCACGAGATACATTCCATATGCTTTTTGAGCATAAAATGTTGATGGAATCCAAGCCATTTGCCGTTGGTGTACGTATTGAACATACAAGAAGTCTGATCGATGCCGCACAGTACGGCAAGTTTGCAGGACATAAGGCTTTAGGCGCCGCCGACTATAAACTGGCTGTTCATTTGCCTAACGGTCGCGGTGTATACACATTCTGTATGTGCCCAGGTGGTGTGGTTATCGCCGCCGCATCTGAAAATGGCGGTGTTGTAGTGAATGGAATGAGCTATCACGCGCGCGATGCCGAAAACTCTAACAGTGCACTGCTTGTCAGTGTGCAGCCGAGTGATTTTGCTGATGATCATCCGCTTGCAGGTATCCAACTACAGCGTGAAATGGAACAGGCGGCTTATCGCTTGGGAGGCTCTAATTACCGCGCGCCGGCACAGTTGGTCGGCGATTTTATGAAGCACAAGCCGAGTGCCGACGTGGGTGGTGTAACGCCATCTTATAAGCCTGGTGTCACATGGTGCGACCTGCATGAGTGTCTGCCGCATTTCGTATCAGATTCCTTGAAACAGGCTTTACCGCTTTTCGGTAAACGGATTCGAGGATTTGATAATGCCGACGCCGTTTTAACCGGGGTTGAATCGCGCAGTTCGTCGCCTGTAAGATTACTACGCAACGAATCCGGGCAGTCATCTATCAGAGGATTATTTCCTTGCGGTGAAGGCGCCGGCTATGCAGGGGGCATCACTTCGGCCGCCGTGGATGGTATTCGCTGTGCCGAATGGCTCATAGCATCATTAACCTAAACTTATAATAAAAAAGAGACCGATCATTCGGTCTCTTTTTTTGTCGCTTCTTTTAGTTTTTTGGGCGGTTTCATATCCGAAAGTGGATTGCTTTGCACGGCATTTTGTAGCTGTGCATCCGATAAATGGGTGTAAATTTCGGTTGTGCCTAGGTTTTCGTGCCCTAAAATTGCCTGTAAAACACGAACGTCCACACCGCCTTTTTGATACATCAACGTAGCGGCTGTGTGGCGCAGCTTATGCGTGGAATAGTTTTCAGCGCCAGGAACCATTTTCAAGTAGTTTTTCACCACATAATATACGCCTTGTACAGTGATTCTTTGCTTAAGACGGCTTAAAAACAACGCATTTTTATCCTTAACACCATCAACAGGACGCACCTCTAAATAGGCCCTGATAGCCTGCTGGCAGGCATCATTTAATGGAATTACGCGTTCTTTGTTGCCTTTACCGCGCACGCGCAAGGTGTTGTCGCCACGAATATCATCCAAATTGATGCCAACAAGTTCCGCGCGACGTAAGCCACAGTTAAGAAACAGCGTTAAAATACAGTAATCCCTGCGAGCGAAATCACCACTGACCGTGTTGAGCAGCTCCAAACATTGTTCTAAAGATAGATACTGCGGTAAAGTTTTACGTGCTTTGGGTGTATCTAGATTCTGCGCGGGGTTCTGGTCAAGCTGATGTGTGTTATCGGTTAGATACTTAAAAAAGGTACGTAGAGCCGTGGTTTTACGTGCACGTGTCTTGTTGATGTTTTCACGATCATTTTTTGCGTAGTTCATAAAGAGCAGAATATCCATCTGTGTGATAGACCGCAGAAAAGAAATATCAATATCTGAAATGATAATTTCTGCATCTGCACAATCATCTGCAACCAAACCACGCTGACGCTTGATAAAACGAAAAAAGGTGCGCAGATCTAAATAGTATTCTTCAGCGGTTAAAGAAGAACGGCCTTTGATAACCTCAATGTACGTGAGGTAGTCCCTTAGAATAGGAAAACAGGCCTGTAAATGCTCTTTTTTCACTTTAAGCCTCCCCTCAACTAAACAAAATATTGATTTTGTTTAGTAATCGATATATTTATCAAAATCAAACAAAGCCTCTCCTCTAAGGCTATTCCGCGCAATTAAAGCATCTTCACCATAATATCCGCATTGGCATAACTGCCATCGACATATTTCATATTATTAGGCAGCGTGCCGCATTTCACAAACCCCAGCTTTTGATAAAGCGCTATCGCCGTGGTATTACTTGACAAAACTTCCAGTTCAGCCTGTTCATACCCACACTGCTTTGCAACGTCTAAAATCGTCTGCATCATTAGTGTGCCAATCCCTACACCGCAAAATTCTTTATACAGTGCAATAGCTACACTGCAACGGTGACGATATCTGGCGTTTGATCCAACGCTCATTAACGAACAGCTTCCGATATGCTTGCCGTTAATCGTTGCCACCAGCATCAATTCGCGCTCAGAATCTATGCGGCTTTGAATAAAGCGCTCTTCTTCCCCTATTGTCATCTTGATCTCATCCGGCTCGCGCAACAAATACGGAGATTCAGCAGAAGTAACCTTCAAATATGTAATCAGTTCTTCGGCATCGCCAACTTCTGCGTTACGAAGAACGAATGTTCGATTGTTCTTGTCGTGTAGTTTGATCGTAGAAAATTTCATTGTGGTTCAGCACCTTTTTTGCGAACGCTATGGGATTTTAGTCTATGACCAATAACTCCATGGATTTTTGTCCAGTCACTTTTTCGCCTAAACAGTTTGCCCACTTTTCTGTAAAAAAC
>JAZSHG010000144.1:0-6631 GCA_045533135.1 Acutalibacteraceae bacterium | reverse complement strand
CGACTTCGTTACGGTATCGTCGGCATACGCCGTTACGCGCGGTTGTTCCACGCGCGTCAGCGGTAGGCGCGTGGCAGGAATCGGCGTGGGATAGGTGTCGTCAATAAACAGCTTTTTGAGCGGTGCGCCGTCTGCCAGCATCTCGGCAGGCGCATCGGTGGTTTGCACCACATCGACAGGCAAGCCCGCTTTTTGCAGGCTTTGCCGCCAAAGCTCCACGCCCAAACGTATAGCCCCGCCAAAATCGTTGTCGATGCCGACAACGACGGCGTTGCCCGTTTTGATCGCCAGCGCCACGGCACGCATTACCCACAAAGGGCGCGTGCCGCACAGGATGCCGACCGCGCCCAAGGGCGCCTTGACGGTCTGCAGGCGCGTGCCGTTTTGGGTATGGGCGCCGCCGTTGGAGGCGCCGATCGGCTCCAAAGTCAGCGAGAGGTCAAAAATATCCTCGGCGGCCGTTTCCATCTCCTGTTGCGTGATGATGGCCGCCGCACGACCGGCCTTGCCGGCCGCCGTGACATCGGTGTACTGGGCGGCGCGCCATTCCTCGCTGTGCTTTTCCAGCAGGCGTGCAACTTCGCTGAGGGCGGCATCCTTGCGCACCGACGATGCCACGGCCATCAGCCGTGCCGCCAGTGCGGCGCGTTGCCAGATTTTTTCTTGGGTGTTCATAATGGAAACCCTCCCGAAAAGGTCTTTTAGGCTTTTTGCGCGACAACCTCACCGATGCGGCGGTTGATCGCATCGCGCAGGCCGAGCATAACGCTGTCGGACATCGGATAGTCATCAAAGGCGAAGCGGCTGCCCGTGGTGCTTAAGAGGTCGAGCACCTCCTGCCTCGAGGTGAGCTGAGCAAGAAGCTGGCAGGCACGCATATCCTGCAAGCCATCGGCAAACACCATTTGGCGCAAGGACGGCCACGGGCCGTCGGTGCCAGGGTAGACGATGAAGGTGTCGCCCGAGGGGAACACCGCGGCGCCTTCGATCTCGGGCACGGCGGTGAAGGGATCGACCACGCAGGTGGAGCCTTGGCTATACCAGAAGTTGTGTCCCCACTGCAAGAAGCCGTCCACATTGTTCGCAAACAGCTGGAAGCCCAGTGCACGCGTGCGGCGCGAGGGCATAGCGGTAAAGCGGTTGGAATAGGTGCCCGTGGGGCCGCAGCAATAGTATACCCACAGCGGATCTACCTTGTTTTCGATAAACGGCGTGGCCGCACCCGTACTGACGAAGGGGCGGTCAACCAGCTTTTTCTCGTAAAATTCATAGTGCGAAAGCGCATCGGTGCTCAGGCATCCCTCCAGCAGAGGGGCCGCGCCCTCACGCGCCGCGATATAGGCATCGATGTTGGTATCGTTGGGCTCGTCGGAGAAGTGAAAGTAGGATATCTTCTCCCAGCCGTTTTTCTGCAGGAATGCGCGCAGAGCAGGGAGCATCTGCGCCAAAAACGCGCGATATTCCGCCGACACACTTTCCACGTCCCAGCCGAAGATACGCTTGTCCCCTTCGTCGGTGTGGGCGAAGATCTTAGGGGTAGCTTTGGCGCCCCATTGGGTGAATAGGTGGGGCATTTCCAGCGCGGTAAAGCCGCAATCAAGGGCGAGGCGGATAAACCGCTCGACCTGTGAGAAATCAAAGGTGTAGGTGCCGTCCTTGAGGGTGATATCCAACAGCTGAACGGTGGGGCGTTCACCGCCCACGGCAGTATCCAGCGGCGGTGTGTAAAGTGGCACATAGAGCATCGTTTGGCCAAAACGTGTAGCGTTGCGGAAGAATTTTTCCAGCAGTTCCCAATGCTCCTCACCGAAGGTGGGGATTTTGTAGTAGGCGGCGATGCAGTCGGTGTGGAACCAACAGGTATAGGTGAGCGTTTGCGGCGGCAACAAAGCGTCGATAACGGTCAGCACGCACCGCTCTGCTTTGCCATCCACCGTTACGGTGACGGCGTGTTCACCGACAGGCAGGTCGCCCTCGACGGTGAGCCACAGGCTGTTGTAGCCTTTTTGGGCAGGAAACACGTTGCCCTCTAAGGGATAGAGCACGTCGGGATATTTGCCGGGGGTGGTGCGCAACACATCGGGACCGAGGGTGCTGTCGGGCATACACAGGCAGTTGACCTGCACCTCACCCACGCGATAGGCTTCTATCGGCAGCGCGGTATCGACCGACACGGTCACGTCGCCGGCCTCAGCGCGGTAGAACACCGATTGAAACGAGAACCGCTCATTTTTGAGCAGTGTGGCTTTGGTCAGCGCAACGCCCACAGGCGGTTCATCGGAAAAAACTTTTGTCAAAGAGTGATACAGCATAAGAATTCCTCCTTTTTGGTGTCAACCGTTTACAAAACGCAAGAGCCATTCGCGCAGGGCGGGGACATCCTCCACCACGGCCGCCGCGCCGGCATTTTCCAATTCTTCACGACTGCCGTAGCCATACAGCACCCCCACACAGGGGATATGATGGCAGGCGGCACCCTCCACATCATAGCAACGGTCGCCCACCATCACCACGCGGTCGGCATCGGTGACGCCCATCTGCGCGAGCGCATAGGCGAGCACGTCTGCTTTTTTGACACGCGATTCGTCCATGGTACTGCCGCACATATAGTCAAAATAGGGGGCAAGGCCAAAGTGCTCCAATATTTTTATCGCATAGATTTCGGGCTTTGAGGTGGCCATGGCGACCACCGCGCCTGCTTCTTTGAGCGCGGCACACAAGGGCACAATGCCGTCGTAGGCTTTGTTTTCCAGCATGCCTTTGGGGTCAAAATACTCACGATACCAGCCGAGCATCAGATAGGCGGTGGCATCGTCCACGCCGCAGACCGCTTTATATTGGTCGACCAGTGGCGGCCCGATAAAGCTTTCCAGCACGGTGCGGCTTGGAATCGACACGCCTGCTTTTTGCATCGCAAATACTACGCCGCCGATGATGCCTTCTGCAGGATCGGTCAACGTGCCGTCAAGGTCAAACAATACGCACGCACGTCCTTTTTGGGCTGTTGTCACAGGCGTCACCTCTTTTCTGCACATATACAGATACAGTATAGCATTTTCCGTTACAAAAAACAACCGTTTTTTGTGTGGTAACAGGGATAAATCGGCAAGTGGCGGCAAAAACTAAGCTACGCAATATTTCCTTGGAAAAGGAGTGTGACGGATGGAAACACCTGTGGCTTTTGGGGCAACGTTTGACCGCAACCGACGGCTGGCGCGGCAGATTCTGCACACAGACCGCAGTACCGATATGGTGGAGCGCAACGTGCTCATCGGCGGTCGCGAGAGCGTGCTGTTTTTTGCCGATGGGCTGGTGCAGGGGGATGTTCTGGAAAAAATCATGGAGTTTTTGCTCAAGCTCACCCCCGATCAGTTGCCGACGGACATGACAGCCGAGCAGTTTGACAAGCAATTTGTCACCTATATTGAGGTGACGCGGCAGAGGGAGCTTGCACCTTTTGCGCTGGATATTGCCATGGGCCGTGTGGGATTGCTCATTGACGGCTTTGATGAGGCGATACTCATTGAGGTGCGCGATTATCCTGCGCGCAGTGTGGATGAGCCGCAAGATGACCGCGTATTGCGAGGGCCGCACGATGGGTTTGTGGAAACGGCGCTGTTTAACACCGCGCTGATGCGGCGGCGCATCCGCGATCCGCGCCTGATCAACACGGTGATACAGGTGGGTACGCTCTCGCACACCGACGTGTTTATCAGCTATCTTGACGGCGTGTGCGACCAAAAGCTTGTGGACAAGGTGACAAAGCTTCTGCAAAGCATTGACGTGCCCAACACCATCATGGCGCAGGAGAGCATCACCGAATGCTTGGTGCGCAAGCAATGGTACAACCCCTTCCCCAAGGTGCGGTTTACCGAGCGGCCCGATGCCGCCTGCGCCGCGATTGCTGAGGGGCGCGTGGTGGTGACGGTGGACAACACCCCTGCCGCTATCATTTTGCCGACAGCGCTGTTTGATTTTGTACAGGACACCAACGACTATTATTTTCCGCCGCTGGTGGGCAGTTATCTGCGGTTTGTGCGCAACGTCATCTTTTTCACCACCCTGTTGCTGACACCTTTGTGGTATCTCGCCAACCAATATGCCGACAAGCTGCCCGAATGGCTCAGCTTTATCCGCGTGGATTCCCCCACCCCTGTGCCGTTGCTGATACAGCTCATTATCGTGGAGCTGATCGTCGATGGGCTAAAGCTCGCGTCGCTCAACACGCCGAACTCGATGAACAACGCATTTGGACTGATCGGCGGCTTGATTTTGGGCGAATTTGCGGTGAATGTGAACCTGTTTTCACAGCAGGTGCTTTTGTGTATGGCGTTTGTCGCGGTGGCCAATTTTACCCAGCCCAATTTTGAGCTGGGATATGCGTTTAAGCTGTTCCGCCTGGTGCTGTTATTTTTGGTGGCACTTTTCGGTATATGGGGACTTGTGGGCGGCGGTGTGCTCTTGGTGGCACTGCTTGTGACCACCCATACCCCGACAGGGCACAGTTATCTTTACCCCATCATCCCCTTTAACAAGGAGGCGTTTTGCCGTCTTTTGTGGCGGCGCCCCATTCACAAGGACAACAGTTGATAAAAAGGAGCAATGCTTATGGCTGACAAAAAACAGGAGCGTATTGTGCGGACAGGGCGTCGCCCGTTGCCACCGAAGGTGTTGCGCGCGGCGTCGGTGATGCCTGCGCAAAGCAAGCACGAGGTGCCGTCGGACGTGAACGGCAGTTATACGGGCAATCCGATCGACTATGAGGTGCCCGAACAGGATGCAGATGATTTGTAAATGAAAAAAGCCGCCCGTTTGGGCGGCTTTTTTGGTGGGATCATTCAGGCGTATATAGCTTATCCAACTGCCAGCGCATCGGATTTTCACGGATGTATTTCACGATTTCCTCGTAATCTTCTCGACCGCGGATGATATGCTCGTAAAACGACGCTTGAAACAGTTTTCCGTCAAATCCGTTCTTCTTACACTCTCTCGTCGTTAATGATTTATACGCACAGACGATATCCATAATCGTAGGGCGGGGGCTTGCTCCCGCCGCATCTTCGTTCAAAATCATAATGGCATGTATATGATTGGGCATAATAACATATCGGTCAATTTCAAGATGTGAATAGCGATCTTTGAGCAATAATAATTGCTTTTCTGCAATCCTTCCAAACGGTGTGTATTCTATGCCGCTTGTTTCGGCGGGAGCAAGCCCCCGCCCTACAACACGAGATAACACGCACTGTCTGTTTTGCACGCATATCGTCACGAAATAGGCGCCTGCCCAAGCATAGTTGTAATTGTCAAGACGAGGATGTTTCCTTTGCGGCAGTTCCTTTTCCATATCATCACCAACACCACTATATCACAATGTGGTACAAAAGGCAACCAACTCTCTCATTCCCCAAACACGGTTTCAATGCGGCGCGAGCAGGTGGGCGGAGAATAGACCCAGTGGTCGATATGCCCTTCGCTGATGAAATAGCGAGGGGGTTTGGGAGGTGGTGCGGTATCCTGCGCGTCGATGATAATCAGCTTGAGTTTCATTTTTTCGGGCAGGATGCTCTTGATATACACCCCTGCCAGCTGGCCTGTTTTCACGCCCTCGCGCGGTTCGGCAAGTCCTGCCAAATTGGGGGTCAGCTCCACAAATATACCATAGTCCTCCACTGAGCGGACGATTCCTGCGACGGTATCGCCTGCGGCAAAGGCGGCGGCGTTTTCTTCCCAGGTACCGAGCAGTTCCCGTTGGGACAGGCAAAAGCGGTCGCCATCGCGTGAGGTAAGCACCACACGGATATCCATCCCCACCGTTAAGCGGTCGGCCGGATGCGCGATGCGGCTGACCGAGATGCCGGCGATGGGCAACAGTGCCGACACGCCGCACCCGATATCGCAAAACGCGCCGAACGGTTCGAGCCTTGTCACCTTGGCGGCGAGGATATCGCCGGCACGCAGGCGATCAAGATGCTGGGCGCGGCACAGCTGTTGGGCGCGGCGGCGAGAGAGCAGGGCAAGCGGTTTGCCGTTTTCGCCCGTGACGATATCCTGCACGGTGAAAGATACGGGCTTTGACACGCGCGAGAGCAGAGCGATATCACGCGTGGTGCCTTCTGCCACGCCGAGCGCCCCTTCGTCGCGTGGGATGACCCCTGTCATACAGGGCAGGTCAACATACAAATTATGGGCGGCATCACAGCGCACCGCGCGTGCTTCCAGCCGTTGCTCCTCACGCATGGCGGTGACCAATCCGCTCACCGTTGCCATAGCGGTTTGATTGGCAGGGGTAAACATTAAGCCGCCTTCGGGTAAGTATCTGTTCATTTTCACAACCGTTCCTTTCCTTGTAACCTGTTATCACCCTATGCGCCGACGGGTGGGATTATACCCACCGGGTTGCATTGTCCTGTTCCTTGTGGTATACTGTCCTTATCAAAAAGGGGGGGCGTGCGATGATATTATCCACCTTGTGTTATATCGAATAAGAGGGGCAATATCTGCTCCTGCAGCGGGTAAAAAAAGAGCATGATGTCAACCGCGACAAGTGGATCGGTGTCGGCGGCAAATTTTTGGACGGTGAAAGCCCTGAGGAATGCTTGCTGCGCGAGGTCAAAGAGGAAACGGGGCT
>JAZSHG010000212.1:0-7322 GCA_045533135.1 Acutalibacteraceae bacterium | reverse complement strand
ACAACACTGTAATGCTTTGCCCATTCAAATGCGTTTTGCACTTCCGAAAGGGTAAAGCCTTTCTCTCGCCAATCCTCTACGGAATGCGTACGGATCCACTCAAACGAATAAATCACCCCGTCAGACGTCACAATGGCATCGAAGGCGGCGTATTTGCGGATAAATTCGATGCGAGAGAGCGTATATATATCCTCAATCTCCTGAGACGTGTAGTGTTCGTGCACATACGACCATTCTCCCGGCTCGAATAATTTAACCGCTTCTTCGTTTAGCTGCTCGAATACTGCTCGAGGCATTTCGTATTTATGAACAATATTGTATACGTCGCGGCTTTTGTCCGTCACATAAAACCGGTGCCACGTGCCTTCGTTTTTCTTCAATTCCTCTTGCTCTTTCATCGCCAGTTCATAAAGATCCACGCCGCATTCGCTTTTTACCCAATCTCTCAACCACGAGGGTATGTCATCAAATCTATCCGCTTTGTATGCGGCATAATTCGATCCACCGCCTTGCGCTTCTCCACTACTCCCGTGCGGTCTGCCGTCTGCATTAGGGCTAACAAAGCCCGGCTTGGTGGGATTGCTCTGGCTGGGATAAACGATGGTCGGGTTGGTAGTGGGTTGGCTGGTAGACTGCGTGGTGCCGGTGCTTGTGGTACCGTTCGTCTGTTTTGTGGCAGTGGTACTTGTGGTGCTTTGATTGGGTACAACGCCGTTGTCGCGCGGTAACAGTTTCCACGTAACACCTGCCGCTAACAGCAGGCAAGCCACCGCGGCTGTCCAACGCCAAACGGGGGCGACGGTCGCCTTTTTCTCGGCAACCGGTGCCGCCAACGCCTCACGGCAGGCGGCGACAATATTCGCTTTCAAACCGGCGGGGGCAGGAATCGCTCGCACCGCCTCTTGCAATTTTTGTTCTAACATAGCGCTTCCTCCTTCATCGTTTTTCAAGCAAGCTCCGCCCTTTTTGCAACCGCATTTTGACGGTCGAGGTGGTCAGGTGGAGAAGCTGTGCAATCTCTTTCACCTTATACCCCTCTACGTAGTGCAAAAGCAGGACGGCTTTCAGTTTTTCAGGCAAGTCGATCAGCCTGTCCAAAAGCGGCGTCTCCTCCATCGAAGGGGCGACAATTTCCGGCACGGCATCCAAATGGGTCTGTGGATGCGACTTTTGCCGCCGGAACTGGTCACGGCAAATATTGGACACCACCGTCAATAACCAAGCTTTTTCGTGGGCAGGAGATTTCAACTGCGGCGATTTCTTTATGTACCGCAAAAAGGTTTCCTGCACCGCATCCTGCGCATCATAGGGATTTCCTGTCATCACCAAACTGTGCTGATAGAGTATGGTACTGTAATTTTCTGCCAACCGCTCCACCTCTGCCAATACTGTGGTTTTTTGTTGCATATGCTTCCCTCCTTTCACCTATAATACGAAATAGCAAGGTTTTTGGTCAATAAATTTCAAAATTTTTCCGTTTTTGTAAAAAGGCTGCCACATGTTCGTAAAATCGAACATGCGACAGCCTTTTTTGTCTTATTCCCATTTGGGAGCGACCAGTTGGTAGGCGCTGTTATCTGTGATGGAATAGTAATGTGCCAAAATCTGATCATAGGTCCAGCCTGCCTCATTGGCATAGCCGACCGCACCGTATTGCGACAGACCAAGGCCATGACCATAGCCACGCGTAACAATCGTCAACTCATCGGTCTTGCTGTCATACGCGGTCACCTCAAAGGCGTGGGAGCGCATACCCGAAACGGCACTGCGAATATCTTTGCCCTTGATATAGGTCTTTTTGCCGCTCTTGTAGTAGTAAAGGTTGGTCTGATAGACGTAATTGCCCTCACCGCCATCCCAAGAGCGCGCGTAAACGGGCATTTTTCCTTTGGTCTCGCGTTCGATCTCCTCAGCAGAAATGCCTTCTTCATCCGCCACCGCTTCCAGCAATTCTTTGAGCGTAATGGTAAAGGTAGCGGTGTTCTGTGCGCCACGGTTAGAATATTTTTTGATATATTCATCGGTGTCGTAGGGGCTGGCCACACTCACCAGATAGGGCAGATTGGCGGTATAGACCTTACTGCAGGTAGCGGTCACGCCGCAGGAGGAACTGCTGTACATTGCGTTGATTGCCTGGGATTTGATCGCTTTCTGCGGATAGATGATCTTAACGCCAAGCACCTCGCCAACCGCCTGGTAAAGCTTTTTATCGTTGGCGTTGTTGGGATCATAGGTATCAAAAGCAAAGGGATACGGCTCCCCCGTTGTCGAGCAATAATACAGCACAAAGGTGTAAGAGGCAACCGCCTGCGCCTTTTGGGCGGCGGTCGATTTTTTCATCGTTATGCCGGATCCCAGTTCACGTTTGAGCAGATAGAACACACCCAGTTGCAGATCTTCCTTCGTTTTCGGCTGGAATATCTCTCCTGTTCGTGTGTTTTTCAAGCGGAACAGGCTGTAATACTGGCTTTCAACGATCTTTCCTGCCTGCAAAGACGGCGTGTAGACGGACGGCTTTGTCGTTGTACTACCTGTTGTTGTGGTAGTGGTGGCTGTTGTCGACGTCGTATGGGTTGATGTGTTGGTAGAAGACGTGGCCGTAGAAGACGAGGTTGCTCCACTCGTGCCACTTGTAGAAACACCCGTGCTCGTTGTGGCACTGCTTGACGTAACAGAAGCGGATGTTTTTGGAGTGGATGTGGAGGTTATTGTGGTTACTGTAGTTGTCGTGGCCGTTGTCGTTTTGGTTGTCGTGGTGGTGACTGTCGTTGTTGTCGTTTTGGTAGTAGGCCGCTTTGTCGTAGTTGTTTGGGTTTTATTTGTGGTAACAGTTGTAGACGGCCGTGTGGTTGTCACAGCGGAAGAGGTACCACTGGGCGTTTGCGGCTCATCGTCCTCAGGCGGATCCACAGGCGCCACAAAATCCGATCCACCCGGGTCGGTGGCGATGCTGGGCGGTTTGCCGGTCGTTACCGTCGCAGAGGACGAGGTAGGGGCAGATGTCACACTGCCACCATTGGTGCCGTTGGTGGTTGGCTGAGTAGTGGTAGAGGTGCCGGTACTGCTTTGTGGTGCCTTGGTGGCAGAAACCACCGTCACATCCACTGTTTCATTCTTTTTCAGCTTGCGGAACGCCACCAACAGTAAGCCATCGTCCATCCCTGTGATATCGGGTGCCGATACCATCAAAATCAGCAGATCATCCGTTTCGGTAACCGGTGTACTAAAGCTCATCGGCGACCGATCACGCAATTCTTGTACGTATTTGAGAAAATCCGCATCATCCCTGAAGGCTTTGCGCGTATAGTTGAAAGACTCGTCACCCTCCTGCACAGAAGCCACCGCAAACAGCACCCACGAAGCATCCGCATAAATGGTGTTCATCTGTATCGTGCTGTGCGCGCAGGCATAATCCTCGTCAAGATAATTGACAAGGCAGGAAAACATTTCCTCATCTTCGGTGCGGTTACCGTAAATGATCAGGTTGCGATTGCCCCTTTGAACAGGCGCGGTTGTGTAGAAATACGGTACACCGTAGACGGATTCTTGCTTATTGTAGTTGTGATTTCGGTAAAACTGTTCATCGTTTACATCGCTCATCACAGGGAAGCTGTTGTGGTCATCGATCTTCAACCAACCACGCACATCCTCATTTTGTGCATAGAGCGCGTAAAACTGTGGTTGCATGCCGAGCGGAAAATCCCCTGCGGAATGTTGTTTGTCCACTTCGGATTGATATAGCTCATACAGATCCTGAAATGCTGCAATTTCTGCCGGATCGCGCCAATAAAAATACCACATTGCCACAAGCGGAATTGCCAAAATAGCAAGCAATAATATGATCAGGCTGGTCTTGAATATCTTTTCCGAGCGGCTTTCCGCCTTGCGGAATAAGATAGGGCGTCTGTTTTGCAGTGGGGAAACGGGAATAATCGGTTCGGTACTGCTCTCGACAATATTCTCGCCGCCTGCAATCACCATGGGAAGCGCTTCCAAATAACGGCGCAACAGATCAAGCCACTCCATCTGCGCACGGCGTTTTTGCCTTGCAGGATCCCCATCGGCAGGAATCTCCTTGCACCAAACGCGCTGAGAATCCGCCAAGGCAACGGTGATGACGTCATCTGTCTTCACCCAAGCGCCGCCAAGCTCATTCTCACCGCTCTTGCGTGCGGCTAATGCCGTCGCGCGGGCGGTGTCACCTTGCACGTCGGCCACAGTCACTTTATCGACTGACAAGCCGCCCGTTTCTCCCGACAGGGCAACCGTGAGCTGCTTTTCCGCAAGCAATTTGCCTACGCAGGCCATCAGATCAGAACCGTCGGTAGCATACACATATTGTCCCAATGCCGCCTTGACCTCTTGTGTCACCTGTGCCAGCTCTTGCGCCTGATCGACCGTTGCCAGCCAATGCAAGCGCCACTCTTCACCACAACGGAAGAGCGATGTTTGCACTGCACTATCCGCCAAAAGCGGTTGCAATTTTTGGTGCAACGTCGCCGTAGAAAGCCCATAGATGCCAAAGGTCACAAAGCCGCGAGGTCTGCCGGCCTGTGCAAAAACCATGGGTAGCACGCGTTCGTACAGCAGGGCAGTAAGCGCTTCGGTTTCGGCAGGAAGCCATATCCAATAACGCCCTTGACGGTCGTACACCCACCCTTCTGTGCCATCAGGCAACGGATCAAGCTTTTGAGGTGCTTGTCCGACAAGACCTGTCACTACAGAGGTGCATACGTGGTAATCACCCGTAAGCAGCACCACATCATAGTTTTTGGCAGTGACGCACAACGCCTTGCGCAACGCAGAATCCTCGTCCGCTGTCACCGTTTGCAACGGCTCCTCCAAAAGTGGGGCGAGTTGCTTTTGCAAGCCTTGATCGACAGCAAGAGACTTCGTTTTCACAGCAATATGCAACCAATTCATTGGGCGTCACCTCTTTTCACAAAAATATCAGTCGGCACGGATGGTACGAAAACGCAAATGTGCCAGCGCTTCCGCTTCCAGCGCCTCAATATCCAGCGCTTTCTCTGCCTCCTCCAGCATCTCTACCGTAGGACGCAAGCGAGGATGCTTGGGGGTAAATACGGTACAGCAATCCTCGAACGGCTGTATCGAAATGGGGAATGTGCCAATTTTACGCGCAATGGTCACGATTTCCTCTTTGTCCATACCGATCACCGGTCGCAGTGTCGGCAATGTAGCCACTGCATCCGTGCAGGCGATGGCAGGAATCGTCTGACTTGCCACCTGTCCCACGCTTTCACCTGTGATAAGTGCCTCGCAATTTTCGCGTTTGGCAACCGCCGATGACAACCGCATCATAAAACGGCGCATCAGCAGGGTGAACAGCTCTTCGGGGCAATTATCGCGAATGCTCTCTTGAATGTGAGTGAACGGCACGATACACAAGCTCATTCTGCCGGCATACTGCGCCACTTGTGTGAGCAGATCGACTACCTTTTGCTCAGCGCGCTCACTGGTATAAAACGGCGACGCAAAATGGATCGCCGTCAGTGCGATACCGCGTTTGGCGATCATATAGGCCGCCACCGGCGAATCAATACCGCCTGAAATCAGTATTGCGGCACGGCCACCCGTGCCAATAGGCATACCGCCGGCACCGGCCAGCTGTGCCGTATGGATATAGGCGCCGTAGTCGCGCACCTCCACCATGATCAGCACATCGGGGTTGTGCACATCCACGCGCAAATGCGGAAACCGCTCCAAAACAGCGGCACCTGTTTGTGCGCAAATAGCCGGAGATGGCAGAGGAAAACTCTTATCACTGCGTTTGGCTTCCACCTTAAAGGTAGCGGCATCGGCAAGTGTCTGAGACAAGTACTCAGGCACCGCTTCCAGGATAGCTTCCATTGACTTATCCACACGTTTGGCGCGCGAAAATGCCGCCACGCCAAATACCGTTGCCACACGCTCGGCCGCCATATCCAGATCCGCTTGGTCATCCATCGGCTCAATGTAAATGGTGGATTGCGCTTTGCGGATATTGAATTTTCCTGCAGGCTTCAACCGCCAACGCAGGTTGCGCATAAGCGTCTCTTCAAAGGTGTGACGATTGAGGCCTTTCAGTGCTAACTCACCGTTTTTTATCAATAGTATCTCTTCGGGTAAGTACATAGTCTTCCTCTCATTCCCCATCGCTCGGCGTCGTTTCGCCTTCGGAGGAGGTGGTTGTCGTTTCTTCCTCGGTGGTGGATGTCGTTTGCTCCGTATCGCCGGACGGCTCGGTTTCTCCGCCACCGGAAGGCTCGGTCTCGCCACTATCCGTAGAAGTTGTTGTATCACCGCTGTCACCCGACGGTGTCGTGGGTTCGGTGGTATCACCGCTCGAAGAGGTAGTGCCGCTGTCGCCGGACGGCGTGGTTGAAGCGGTCGTATCTCCACTTGAGGATGCCGTTACAGATGTCGTTCCTGTCGAGCTTGTCGTACCCGAAGAGCCGGACGGCGTGGTCGGTGCCGGCTTCGTTGTCGGCTTGGTGGTAGGCGCATCGCTTACAGGTTTTTTGGTCGTCGAATTGCCGCCGCTCGAGGGCTTGGTCGTTACACTGCTCTTATTGGTTGTGTTTTCATTACCGTCGTCAGAAATCTGCGGAGCAGACGGTTGGGTGGGCTGGGTTGTCTGGGTGGATTGTGTGGGCTTCGTGCTCACACCCGACGGTGTAATTTGGAAGTTGCCCTCGTAATAGGGGTGAACAGCTTTATCCTGGTTTTTGTAATAGGCCAACGGATAGATACAGTCTTTGTTCAACACGATCTTGCTTGTGTTGGTCGTGGGCGACTCTCCGTCACGCACACGGCGCGCAACCACTACCGTTCGGCCATCCTTGAAATGTGTCTTGCTGGACGGTGAGCAGGTCGAGAGCATAAGGAGCTCATCATCTGCCTCCACCGTCACGTCATTGAAATCGTAGATAGAACGGGCGCGACACTCTGCCACGAACTGCAAAAAGTCCTGATCAGAAACAAAATTGGTGCGCATATAGTTAAAAATGGGGCCGTCAGAGGATTCGGTGTTGGTCACCATTACCGCAAACACCTTGTACTGACGCTGTTCATACAGCGTATCAAAAGAGAAGGTAGCGGCAGTACGAATGTTATAGAGCTTTTCGGTAATGAGATAATTTAGACGCGTAAACTTCTGTCCGCTGCCCATGTTGTGACCGTAGATGATGATGTTTTTATTGATCGCGCCGGCGGTCGCTTTGTTGCGATAATCCATAAACAACGCACCGTTTTTGCTGTTGGAGCGGTAAAAGTCGTGCGTAAGGTAATAGTCGTTATCCTTTGTGTGCATAACAGGGTAG
>JAZSHG010000129.1:0-2677 GCA_045533135.1 Acutalibacteraceae bacterium | reverse complement strand
GAAATTGTACACGATCGCTTTATGAGCGAGATATTCCGCGGCTGTATCCGTGGCTGCCGTTTCTGTCAAGCCGGTTTTATTTATCGCCCTGTGCGCGAAAAATCGGTCGATACCATTGATCGTCAAAGCCGTGCGCTTTGTGAATCGACAGGCTATGAGGAGTTTTCGCTGTCTTCCTTGTCGACCAGCGACTACACCAAGCTGGACGAATTGCTAACACGCCTGCTTGCGTGGGCGGAGGACAAGAAAACCAACATCTCTTTGCCGTCTTTGCGCGTGGACGGTTTTTCGGAGGAACTGGCAAACCGCCTTAACGTGTTGCGTCGTAGTGGCTTGACCTTTGCCCCTGAGGCAGGGACACAGCGTTTGCGCGATGCTATCAATAAGAACCTTACCGAGGAAGAAATCCTGGAGACCGCACGCAAGGCGTTTTCGGGCGGTTGGTCTGCGGTGAAGCTCTACTTTATGATGGGCTTGCCTACCGAAACAGACGAGGATATTGTCGGTATTGCGCAGCTCGGTCAGCGTGTGGTGAATACGTTCTATCAAAACCCTGACAAACCCAAGGGCAAGGGTGTGACTGTTTCGGTAAGTGCTTCCTGTTTTGTGCCAAAGCCGTTCACACCGTTTCAGTGGGAGCCGCAGGATACCATCGAGCAGCTTAAAGAAAAACAGCAGTTGCTTTCGCAGAGTGTGACTACCAAAAAGATTTCGCTGAGCTGGCACGATGCACAGACAAGCTTTTTGGAGGCTGTACTGGCGCGCGGAGACAGACGGCTTGGCGAAGTGCTTGAAAAGGCCTACCGTCGCGGCTGTAACCTGGATGCTTGGTCTGAGCATTTCCATTTCGACGTATGGATGGAGGTTATGGCGGAGTGTGGTTTAGATCCGGCCTTTTACGCCAACCGTCGCCGCGACTATGATGAGATATTTCCGTGGGATCACCTGGATTATGGCGTTAGTAAGGCCTTCTTGATCAAAGAAAATCGCTTGGCGCACGAAAGTGTCACCACGCCCAACTGCCGTGAAAAGTGCGCAGGTTGCGGCGCGTCTTGCTGGAAGGGAGGCGTGTGCGTTGAAAAACGTTAGAATCGTGTTTTCCAAAACCGGGCGTGCACGCTATATGTCGCACCTGGATTTGGTGCGTACAATGACCCGTACTGTACGCCGAGCGGATATTCCGCTTTGGTACACAGAAGGCTTTAACCGTCATCCGTATATCACCTTTGCCGCACCGCTGTCGTTGGGATTTGAAAGTCAGTATGAGACGATGGATCTGCGTCTGGAAGAAGATATGCCCTTTGATGTGCTTGTGCAACGTATGAACGACGCTTTTCCCGAGGGTTTGCGCGCTTTGTCGGCCGATGAGGTCAAGATGAAAGCCGGTGCACTATTTTCTGCAAAATATAATTTGACGTTATCGGTAACCGCCGCAGAAGTGGAAGCTTTTTTGAAGCAACCGTCTATTATCATGCAAAAACGCACCAAAAAAGGCGGCATGAAAGATGTGGATATCCGTCCCTGTTTGCAGGACGTATCTTGCGAGAAAACGGACGATGGCTGTACTGTAACAGTGACGCTTCCCTGTAACAGCACAGATAATATCAATCCACAAATGATTCATCAGGCGTTAAGTGCATTTTTAGGGCGTGAGTTGCCGCCCATGCACGTGTTGCGACTGGCTTTGTATGACATGGACGGTCAACTGTTCGTTTGAGTTTGGGAGGAGATTTGTATGCAAGATCCCCGTAAAACGGTTATAGAAGCGCAGATGGATCGCTTGATTACCCGTTTAGAGCAAAACAATATAAAAGCCGTTTTTGTTCCCACTGCCGCTGATGCGCTGAAATTGACTGAAAGCTGGTTGGTACAGGGGGAAAAGATTGCATCAGGAGGATCGCAAACGTTGGAGGATTGCGGCGTAATGGCGCTTTTGCGTAGCGGCCGCTATCAATATAGCGACCGCGCCAATGCCAAAACCCCCGAAGAGATGCGCCAGGTGTATTTGGATGCTTTCACAGCTGACACCTATCTTTGCTCTTCAAATGCCGTTACGATGAACGGTGAGCTATTCAATGTTGATGGCAATGCCAATCGTGTGGCGGCGCTGTGTTATGGCCCCAAGCGCGTTATCTTGATTGTTGGCTGTAACAAGATCGTCAAGGATATTGATGCCGCCGTTGCACGATTGAAAACTTGTGCCGCGCCTGCTAACACTGTGCGTCTGCATTGCGATACGCCATGTGCGAAGAATGGCACTTGTGCAGGATTGGGCGGCAGTATGACCGCCGGTTGCAACACAGATGCGCGCATTTGTTGTAACTACGTTGTATCGGCAAGACAACGCCACAAAGACCGCATCCAAATCATTTTGGTTGGTGAACCGCTTGGGTTTTAACCGATATAATAGTAAAAATCCGCTTCGACATCACGTCGGAGCGGATTTTTTGTTCTATCTGTGGACAATCACTCATAGGTTGTACAGAGGTGAGGACAAGTATGGACAGTTGGAAGATGGCATTGGAGTATGTTACTCCTGTTTGGAGAGATCTGCTTAGTTATCTGCCTGTTTCTGATCGTGATCGCGTGCAAGAGATACGTATGAGACTGTTTTCGCCGCTGACCGTATCACTTCCTGACGGTCAGTGGTATGTCAATACAGCGAGCCGCTTGACCA
>JAZSHG010000166.1:0-4545 GCA_045533135.1 Acutalibacteraceae bacterium | reverse complement strand
CAAGCGCTGCCAATGTTGCAAAATGGGGAGCAGGCGGTGGGTGAGATCTTCGCAGGTGTAGTCGCCGAAATCGGCGGCGGTGTGGGTGGACAGCACAGCCGTAGGAAGCAGGACACATTCGTGTCCACAGGCGGACAGCACGGGCAAAGCCGTTGTCAGCGCGCATTTTCCCAGGCAGGAGATATCACTTACTGCCAAAACGCGTTTTTGCATATGTCCGCCTCCTTTCTGCTTTTTCAAATCAACTCAAAGAATATTCTTGGCGATAACGCTCGTACGTGTCGCGGTACATGTCATTGTCGGTGTGCAACGCGCGCAAGGATGCGTGGATGTTCATGTTGTGCTGTGCCATATCCAAAATACTGCCGGCAATGTTGGAACAGTGATCGGATGTACGTTCCAGGTTGGTCAGTAGATCAGACCACACAAAACCCGTTTCCACAGTGCAGTTGCCCTGTTGCAGACGCATAATATGGCGCGTGCGCATTTGCTCTTTCAGATTATCTATGACCTGCTCAAGCGGCTCAATTTGTGCCGCCAAGGAGGGATCGTTCTGCAAGAACGCCTCCAAGCTCAAGTTGAGGATATTGTTGGTAGCACGGCACAAGACGGCCAGTTCTTTTTGCGCGGCTTCGGAGAAGGTAAAGCCTTTTTCACGCAATTCCTCAGCAGACTCCAACAAGTTGACGCTGTGGTCGGAGATGCGTTCAAAGTCGCCGATAACTTTGAGCAACACCGCTGCTTCACGGCTGTCGTCATCACTGATCTGGCAAGCGCTGAGCTTCACCAGGTAGCTGCCCAAAATATCCTCATAGTGGTCGGTGCGTTCCTCGGCATCCCGAACCTCTTTGGCAAGCTCGGGCGAATATTCTGTCAGCGAGCGGATGCCGCTTTTGAGCGCGCTCACTGCACAATGCGCCATCTCCACCGCCATAGCGTGGCAGTTTTCGAGCGCGAGAGGCGGGGTGGCGAGCAGACGTTCGTCGAGCTGCGCCACAGGCTTTTTCTCGTCTTCTTTATCAGGCACAAGTCGCACAACCAGTTTTTCCAAAAGGTTGGACATCGGCATCAAGAGGGCCAGGCACAGCATCTTAAAGCCGGTGTGCAAAATAGCGATACCGAGAGCGGAAGCGCTTTCGCCCAGAATTGGCGGTGCGGCAATATAGCTCACGAGGCTGAACGCCGTCAGCCACACCGCTGTGCCGATAACGTTAAAGAGCAGGTGCACAACAGCGGCTCGCTTGGCATCTTTTCGCGCACCAACGCAGGAGATCATCGCTGTCACGCAGGTACCGATGTTTTGGCCCATAATGATCGGAATGGCGGCACCGTAGGACACTTGTCCCGTTACGGCGAGCGCCTGCAAAATACCCACCGAGGCGGAGCTGGACTGGATAATGGCGGTCAGCACCGCGCCCACCAGCATACCGAGAAGCGGGTTTTCGAACAGCACAAACAGGTCTCTGAATGCTTGGCTTTCTTTGAGTCCCTCCACAGCGCCCGACATCGCATCCATGCCAAACATCAACGTGGCAAAGCCGAGCAAGATCATACCTGTATCCTTGCTTTTGCTGCGCTTGCCGAACATATAATAACAAATACCGATCAGCGCCAGAATAGGCGTGAAGGAGGTGGGCTTGAGCATTTGCAAAATAAAGCTTTCGCCGCCGATACTGCCAAGGCTCAAGATCCAAGCCGTCACCGTTGTGCCAACGTTGGCACCCATAATAACATTGATGGCCTGCCGCAGATTCATCAGCCCCGAGTTGACAAAGCCAACCACCATAACGGTGGTAGCCGAGGAGCTTTGAATGACCGCAGTGACGCCCAGACCGGTAAGAAAGCCGGTGATACGTCCTGTGGTCAACCGACCAAGCAACGTACGCAGATGACTACCTGCGCGGCGTTCCAAAGATTGTCCCATCACGTTCATACCGAACAGGAAAAGACACAGTCCTCCAACAAGTGATAATGCTTTAAAAATATCCATACTAAAATTCCTTTCCCGAAACTTCCGCAATTTTAGTATACCAAAAAGCCCCCGTCAAGTCAACGGCACGTAAAATTTTCTAACAAACATACAAAAACGGCATTGCAAAGCAATGCCGTTTTGAAAAATCTACACTCAGCCTTCCACCAGATCTCTGGTATCGCGCGCGATGACCAGCTCCTCGTTGGTGGGGATCACAAAGCCGCGCACGGTGGAATCGGGGGTGGTGATCTCCTTTTCCTCGCCGCGCCGGGCGTTGGCTTCGGCGTCAACCTTGACGCCGAGGAAGGAAAGACCTTCTAAAATCTCCGCGCGCAGAGAAGAAGAGTTTTCGCCGATACCGGCGGTGAAAACGATAGCGTCCAAGCCGCCCAAGGCCGCCACGTAGCCTGCGACATATTTGAGGATCTGATAAGAACGCATATCCCACGCGAGCTTGGCACGAGGATTGCCCTCTTTAACTGCCGCCGCAATATCGCGGTCATCGCTGGACACGCCGGAGATGCCCTGCATACCCGATTTTTTGTTCATCACCGCATCCATTTGGGCAGGGGTGAGGTTTTCTTTTTCCATCAAAAAGGTGACAACAGAGGGGTCGATCGCACCGCAACGGGTACCCATCAGGAAGCCATCCAGCGGCGTCATACCCATCGTTGTATCGATGACCTTGCCGTCCTTGACAGCGGCGATAGAGGAGCCGTTGCCAAGATGGCAGGTGATGATGCGCGTGCCCTCGACCTTGCCGAGCAGTTTGAGGCAACGATCGGTGACATAGCGGTGAGAGGTACCGTGGAAGCCATAGCGGCGCACGTCATATTTCTCATAATACTCATACGGCACACCGAACATAAACGCCTTTTCGGGCATCGTCTGATGGAATGCGGTATCAAACACTGCCACCTGGGGAATGTCAGGGCCAAAGGCGGCGGTTGCCGCGGTGAAGCCCTGCACGTGCGCAGGATTGTGCAACGGTGCCAGGGAGGCAAACGCCTTAATATCCGCAATAACCTCATCGGTCAGCAGTACCGAGCGATCGTATTTGGAACCGCCCTGCACCACACGGTGGCCGATAGCAGACACCTCGGACAAATTGTCGATGACCTTGCCCTCACCCTCGGTCAGCGCCAGCTTGACCTGCTCAAAAGCGGCGGTGTGGTCAGGCATCGCCACATCAAATTCCCATTTGCCATCGTCGGTCTTGTGGGTGAAATGCCCATCAATACCGATGCGCTCACAGAGACCTTTGGCGAGCACCTTTTCATCTTGCATATCAATGAGCTGATATTTGAGCGATGAACTGCCCGCATTGATGACCAAAATCTTCATAAAATCTAACTTCCTCTCAATTACGTCCCCACGGACTTGATTTTTTGTGCGAACACATATATTATATACTATAATAATACCAAAATACGGAATTTGCAAGGTCATTTCCCAAAAGGAGGCGCAAAAAATGCGTATCGGCGGTATCATAGCGGAATATAATCCTTTCCACAACGGACATCGTTGGCTTATTGACCAAATGCGGTCTGACAACGGTGCAAAAGCCACCCACATTGTGGCGGTAATGAGTGGTAACTTTGTCCAACGCGGCGAGCCTGCCATGCTCCCCAAAGAAGAACGTGTAAAAATGGCACTCGAAAACGGTGTGGACCTGGTGGTGGAGCTACCTTTGCCGTATGTGCTGTCCTCTGCTGAAGGCTTTGCCGACGGCGCCGTGGCATTGTTACACAATATGGGCTGTGTGGATGTTTTGGGCTTTGGCAGTGAATGTGGCGACGCCACACAGTTGGAAGAAACAGCGGTCATTTTAGACGACGAGCGGTTTCTCAAGCGGATGCGCTTTTTCCTTGACGGCGGCGCATCCTATGCCGAAGCGCGCCAATCTGCTTTGCGTGAGATGACCGGCGCACGCGCCAATTTGCTCGATGGCGCTAACAATACGCTGGCGCTGGAATATATCCGTGCCCTGCGGCGGCGCAATGACAATATGGAGCGGTTTACCATTTTGCGACGCGGTGCGGCACACGATGCGGCATTGCCTTCAGGCACGACCGCTTCTGCCACATATATCCGCGAGATGACCGAGGCCGGACGCATGCGCAGTTCTGAACCGTATATGCCGCTGTCCGCTTACCGTCTGCTTACGCAAGCGGTCACCGATGGCAAGTGCCCTACGCAGGCAAAACGCGCTGAGCGCGCGATGCTGTATGCGTTGCGGCGCATGTCACAAGAGGAAATGGCACTGCTGCCGCAAGTATCGGAGGGGCTGGATAATCGCCTGTATAAAGCCGCGCGTGCCTCGGTGAATCTGGAAGGGTTGATAGAGGCGGTGCGTACGCGCCGCTATCCTGCCGCGCGTGTGCGGCGGCTCTTGTGGGCGGCGTATACCGGTTTGACCGCCGCCGACCGCATGGAAACACCGCCGTATATTCGTGTGCTGGGCTTAAACAAGCGCGGCGAAGAAATTCTTGCCACCATAAAAGATTTGGGCGTCAGCCGCAAAAAAGGTATCAGCCTGCTCACACGTTCGCCGCAGGCAGAAAAGCTCCCCG
>JAZSHG010000025.1:0-4090 GCA_045533135.1 Acutalibacteraceae bacterium | reverse complement strand
CTATTAAAAAAGGGAAGTATTTTATTGCACACAACAAAGGTGGCAAAGATGCCAACCTGTGCCGCGGCACCGAGCAACAGGCTCTTGGGATTGGCAATCAGCGGGCCGAAATCGGTCATGGCGCCGATGCCGATAAAGATCAGGCAGGGGTAAAGGCAGGTCTTGACGCCGATGTAGAGAATGTCGAGCAGACCGCCCTGCTTGAGGATATCGCCGTAGCCAGTTGTACTATTAGGATCCATAAACGCCTGCCACAAATCCGTGTGATACATCTCCGCGCCGGGGATGAAGGCGGTCAGGTTGGTGAGCAACATGCCGAAGGCGATACCAACGAGCAACAGCGGCTCAAACTTTTTGACAATGCCTAAATAGAGCAGCACCAGTGAGATGCCGATCATCACAAGGCTTGGCCAGTTCTCACCTAATTTGGCGAACAACTGGTAAAAACCCATTTGTTCAATAAATTCCATCATAACGGAACCCTCCGTTTTTGATTATTGCAACACGACCAACACAGCGCCGGTTTCCACAGTGGAGCCTTTGGTCACCGCCACGGAAGCCACAGTGCCGTCGCAGGGGGCGGGAATGTCGTTTTCCATCTTCATTGCTTCGAGAACGACCAAGACGTCACCCTTCTTCACAGTCTGACCGACGGTCACATTGACCGCGAGGATAGAGCCGGGCATCGGGCTGCAAACCTGTTGGCCACCGGCAGCAACAGGAGCGGGAGCGGCTACGGGAGCAGGAGCGGCTACAGGGGCAGGTGCCGCCGCAGGAGCGGCAGGAGCGGTAGCAGGGACGTCTTTTTCGTCCACAACTTCCAGCGTGATTTCATAAGCGACGCCGTTAACGTTTACTTTATACTTTTTCATGGTAGATCATCCTTTCGATGTGATTTTACAGACGTTTGACCGAGAGAATACGCAAAGCGGACACGTCGGTGCCCATATCTTCCGCAATCGCGGCGCTGACAGCGGCGATGAACGCCTGCTTGTCGGGGATTTCCGTTACAGCAGGAGCGGCAGGTGCCACAGGTGCAACAGGTACAGGTACGGGCGCAGGAGTAGGAGCAGGCGCGGACGATTTGCCCTTATTCAGGATCAGGCTGATCAGGATGCACAGCACGATGATGCAGATCAGACCCAAGAACACAACGCCCATACCGAGCAGAACGACCTCTAAGGTAGCGGGATCACTTTTGCCGTTTCCTGCTACTGTGGTGCCGGTGGTAGCCAACAGATTAACCATAAGATTTTACCTCCTTTCGGGTGATAAAACAGTGAAGAGCGAAAGACGGCGAAAACCGTTTTTCGCATTTAGCCTAATCAAATCAAGTATACCTTAATTTTCCAAAAAAGGCAATAGATTTCCGACAATTATTTTCTCCTTATCTGCGGCAGGTATGCGTCTGCGGCAGGAACTTTCAGCCGGGCCAAGATATTTTGTGCTAAACTGAAATAAAATCGTTGCAAAACAGCTGTTTGTGTGTTATTATATAGGAAACAATGAGAAGTGGGTGACACCTATGCGGACAAGTGAAAAGTTCTGTTTTGTCTTGATGTGGGTGTTTATGACGCTTTCGGGATTGTCTACGGTGCTTGCCACCGCTTCGGTGTATTCAAACGAAAGGACCGAGGTGTATGATCCCACCCTCTTGGTGATAAGCACCCTACTGATGCTGGCGGCAGCTATTGCCTATACCGTTTTGCCGCGCGGCAAGGTGATCCCCGTGGTGGTGTCCTTTGTGGTGGCACCGCTGGTGGTGATCGCGGTCGTGAACTTGGGAAAAGCATTTCCCGAAAATGAAGACCTGTTTCGCGAGGTCGGCTTGTCGTCGTGGGAGCTGGTGTACCGACACTACAGCATGCTGGTCGTTCCTGTGTGCCTGTTTGGCTCATTTTGGAACTACCGTCTGCGCCGCCGCGACGAAAAAGAACGCACCAACCGTAGCTACAAGGGTATCTACGATCTGTCAGGCGATGCCCTGTTTCGTGATGAAGAAACGCCACCCGTTACCAAGAAAAAACGCAGTGTAGCGGTGCGTGAGCGCAAAGCGAAGCAAAAGTGATCCATCCCCTTTGAAACTGACCTGCCCACGCATAGTTGCGTGAGGGCAGGAAAGGATAAATACACAAAAAACAACCCTCATAAATGGCAAGAAAGGCGGTAGTATGTATGAAAAACGAAGAAAGAAGCTCCAACAAGACTCTGTGGATCATCATCGTAGCGGTCGTGGTGGCTGTGATCACCACCCTGACCATTTTGGCGATCCGGCTGCGCTGGGTGGACAAACTGCGTCTGCGCTACAAGCGCCGCAAGAACAAGCCCACCTTCACCTGTGAGTTTGACGGTGACGAGATGCTCACCGACATGGGCGGTGCCGATCTGCTCGCCGCAGACGAATAAGGCGTTGGGCAAAAGAGCCGCTGGTCCAGCGGCTCTTTTTTCGAAGAAGGCCGTGGTAAATGCGGTCGAAAAAGGTTGACAGAACAGCCTATTGGTGGGATAATGAATAGGAGGGACAAGCTGTGCGCGTGATAGCAGGAATGGCCAAAGGCGTGCGCCTGCAGACGCTGGAAGGGGAGGCAACGCGCCCCACTACCGAGCGTGTCAAGGAAGCGCTGATGAGCGCTGTGCAGTTTGATATCGAAGGCCGCCGCGTGCTCGATTTGTTTGCCGGCTCGGGGCAGCTTGGTATAGAGGCGTTAAGCCGCGGTGCGGCGTCCTGCGTGTTTGTGGATCGCTCGTCCGAAGCGGCGGCCGTCATTCGCAAAAATGCCCAGGCGGCAGGTGTGTTCGGCGCAAGCCGCGTGCTTTGCACCGATGCATTGGACTTTTTGGCACACACCAAGGAGTACTTCGACCTCGTGTTTTTGGATCCCCCTTATGCCGCTGATCTGTTGCTGCCCACCCTGCAAGCGGTGGAGCCGCAACTGAAAGCCGGCGCTGTGGTGATGGCAGAAAGTGACGGCAACGTCACCCTGCCCGACCGTATCGGCGGACTTGCCTTGCAAAAGGTATATCGCTACGGCCGTATCTTTTTGCGCAAATATGTGGAGGTGTCGGAATGAGAATAGCGGTCTGTCCTGGTAGCTTTGACCCTGTGACATTGGGACATGTGGATATTATTCGCCGCGCCGCCGAGCTGTTTGACAAGGTGATCGTGGTCGTGATGCCCAACTTTTCCAAAAGCCCCCTGTTTTCGCGTGAAGAGCGTATGGATATGATCCGCCGTGTCACGGCAGATATCCCCAATGTGGAGATCGATACGTTCGATGGACTTTTGGCCGACTACACGCGCGAAAAGAATGCGGTGGCGGTGGTCAAAGGCCTGCGTGCGATGTCCGACTTCGAGTATGAATTTCAGATGGCGCTTACCAACCGCCATCTCAATTCCGATCTGGAAACGGTGTTTCTCACCACCAAAGCGGAACATATGTATATTTCTTCCAGCCTGGTCAAGCAGGTGGCGGCACTGGATGGCGACGTATCCAGTCTGATCCCTGCGGCGATCCTGCCGGAAGTTGTGAAAAAGATAAGAGAGGAAGTTGCCCGATGAATGTAAGTATTGACGATTTGCTCGACGAGATCGATGACGAAATTGACAAAGCATGGAGTTTGCCGCTGACCGGCGGTAAACGCGCTATCTCCGCTGACTGGTTGCGCGATAAAATTGACGATGTGCGTGCCAATATGCCCTCCGAGGTGCGTCAGGCAAAAAGCATCGTGGCAGACCGCGCGGAGATCATCTCTACCGCTCGCCGCGAGGCAGAAGCCATCATCCGCAAGGCGGAAGAGCGTGCTCGTCGCATGATGAACGAGGAGGAAGTCTTCAAACAGGCGCAAGCCGCCGCTTCTGAGTTGCTGACGCAATCTCAGCAGAAGGCGCGCGAGATGCGCAAAGGCGCGACCGATTTTGCCGAGGACATTTTGCGCCGTACCGAAGAGGTGCTGGCCGGTCGCATCGGCGACGTGCGCCAAGCGCGTCAAATGCTGCGCAGTCCCAACCGCTTTGAAGAGCAGACCAACGCAGAATGATGTGATTATTTTCGAAAAAGTGAAAATTTTTGCGTTTTGAGGTAGATTTTTT
>JAZSHG010000015.1:0-6102 GCA_045533135.1 Acutalibacteraceae bacterium | reverse complement strand
CGCCGCACCGTTTCAATAGAAACGCCAAAGGTTTCCATTAAGTCTGCGGTCGTTACAGCACCGCTTTTTTGCAGGATTTCGTTGATTTTTTGATGTCTTTCAGTTGCAAGCAAATCCACACACCTCCAACAATATCCACATAATATCACACAACGTGTATGCTGTCAAGCAAAAAACAAACCATCGGACAGATTTTTCTGTCCGATGGTTTTTCGGTGTTAGTGCATCATTCAGTCACAGCAAGGATCGCCCTTTTTTGACTTGGCGGCTTTGGGAGCGGCTGGGGTAACGTCACCGATTCCCGTGGTTTCGGAAAACACCACATTCGCCTTAGTCATATCCACTGCGTCGGTGGGGACGATGATCTTGGAAGCGGTACCATTTGCCATGGCGATGAGTGCCTCATATTTTTTCAGTTCCAGAACAGCGGCATCAACACCGGAGGCTTTAAGCGCGGCAAGACCGTCGGCTTCTGCCTTTTTGGCAAGCAGGGTAGCCTTGGCTTCACCTTCAGCACGTGCAATGCGCGCATCGCGCTCACCTTCAGCGGCGAGAATGAGTGCCTGCTTGTCACCCTCGGCACGGGTGATCACAGCGGCTTTGTGACCTTCTGCCTCCAAAAGGGTTTCACGTCTGTCGCGTTCTGCTTTCATCTGCTTTTCCATGGCATTTTGGATTTCGGCAGGGGGGATAATATTTTTCAACTCCACACGGTTGACCTTAATGCCCCACTGATCGGTGGCGGAATCCAAGATCTCGGTCATTTTGCCGTTGATGGTATCGCGCGAGGTGAGGGTATCATCCAGTTCCAGCTCACCCACGATGTTGCGCAGGGTGGTGGCAGTCAGGTTGGAGAGCGCGCTGATCGGGTAAACAGCGCCGTAGGTAAACAGCTTGGCATCAAACACCTTGAAATAGACCACCGTGTCGATCTGCATCGTCACGTTATCCTTGGTGATCACGGGCTGGGGAGGGGAGTCGAGTACTTGCTCCTTGAGGGTGACTTTATTGGCGGTGCGATCGATCAGCGGCACCAAAAAGTGTAGACCGGCTTCCCACGTTTTAAGATACTTGCCCAGTCGCTCGACAACATGCTCATTTGCCTGTGGCACGATGCGAACACAGAGCAAAAGGATAAGGAGCACCACGCCGCCTGCGATGTAGTAATAGGTTTCCATAATCATTCCTCCTTGTATTTTCATGGTCAATGACCATAATATATGTAGAAAAGCCCAACTTATAACAGTACCGAGTAAATATCCTCGCCACCGTTGACAAACACTTCCAAAATATAGCCGTCGCGCAGGATCTTCAAATTGTAGCAAAGTGGTATTTGAGCTCTTGCAGGTAGTCCATAGCAGACGCTCCTTTCAGTTGTCGTCCAACAAATACCGCAGCATACGGTTGGGGTTCTCCAAAAAATTCTTGGTCACTTGATAGTGTTCAGTGTCGACATAGTTGGTTTTGCTAATGCCGTCTTGCGAAAAGGTGAGGATATCCGCATCGGGAAACGCCATCAAGATGGGAGAATGGGTGGCAATGATAAACTGCGAACGCTTTTTCACCAGCGTGCCAATCTCCGCCATCAAGGTCAAAAGCTTCATCGGCGAGAGCGCAGCCTCGGGCTCGTCAAGAAGATACAGTCCATTGCCACCAAAGCGGTTTTGCACGATGGCCAAAAAGCTCTCGCCGTGGGATTGACGGTGAAGTGAAACGCCGCCATAACTGCTTGTGATGAAGGGGGCGCTGGCCGGTTGCCGATCAAGCTCCTCAATATTGGTTGCCACATTGTACAGGCTTTCGGCGCGCAGGAAAAAGCCGTCCTCAGCATAGTCGCGCCGTGTTAAAGTCAGATGCTTGTGCAGGTCGGAGTGGGTGGCGTTGGTGGAAAAGTTGAAGTTGACCGTGCCGCCTTCGGCGTTAAAGCCATAGGCAACGGCAATCGCCTCCAACAGGGTGGATTTGCCTGTGCCGTTTTCGCCCACAAAAAAGGTGACAGGCGCATCAAACGACAACTCACGATGTGCTTTCAGATGCCGAATGATGGGCAGATCGCACAGATAGGAGCTTTTATCCAGAGCATTATCAAAGACAACACTGCTGATATACCGCGCACTGCCCATCATTTTCACTCCCTATAATACAAAATCACAGTGTGAGGGTTTCGCCCGGCTCAATTTGATAGGGCTTGCCGTCTACGTCAAACCATACGGTGAACAGGGTGGGGTTGTAAATCATGGAGCCGTCTGCGCTGTAAACAAGAGCGTGATAGGCGTTGACGTACTCATAGATCTCCGTGTTGGTTGCATACCAAATATCATCCTTGCCGGCCAGTTTTTCGCAGATTTCGGTCAAGCGATCCCAGTTTTGGTTGCGATCAAACTCATAGCTGTGTCCCCAAAGGTAGAACAGGCGCGGATAACGAGCAGGGTGATAGACGGTAGGCGGTAGCTGCAGATTAACAAATTCATCGATATAGTCGAACAACTGCGGATTGTTATGATGTGCGGTCGGCGTCCAGCGGTGCCAGTCATCAGGAAGAAGGAAGCTGTTGTTGTCACCGCCCAGTGTACGTGCGTAGACGATACCCAAATCGGTCAGATAGTTTTTGATGCGTGCATAGTCCGTTCCGTTGGCAAAGAGGGTGATGCCGCTATCGGGATAGGCCATACCGCGGATGATACGTCCATAGGTTTTTTCCAATTCCGTGCGGCAGTCCAAAACATCACGGATGCCTTCGATGGGGCGGATAATGCCCGGCGCTTTGTGAAAATAGCCGTGGACAGCGATCTCGTGCCCATTGGCAAGAAAACAGGTTTCCACCGTTTCCTTGCTCAAAGCCGCCTCGCCTCGCATGGCAACACTATCGAGGTTGAAGGTGCATTTGAGCCCGTAGCGGGTGATGATTTCGGAAAAACGCACGTCCTGCGGACAACCGTCATCATAGCTGAGGGTGACAGCCTTTGCCTTTCCCTCAGGGAACCGTAAAAACTGATAGCGCATAAAACCACTCCTTGAAAGTAGGATAGATTATTCATTAAAAATGCGCACAGGGCCCAAAAGACCGCTACCGCGGATGAGCATATATTTGGAGAACACGTCGCGCTGTTCAAACACGCAAGTGTTGGTGACTACGATCTCCAGGTTGTTGTCGCCATCTACCACCATATCGGTGATATCGAAACGGTAGGGCGCAAAAATGCGCGTGCCTACAAGCTTGCCGTTGAGCCGCACCTCGGCGGTCGAGCCGACCTCGCCCAGATCCAGTACCAGGTGCGCCGCCTTTTTGAGCGGCAAGGTAGTTTGGTAGCGTATATTGCCCGTAAAATCACACAGTACGTTGCGTCCGGTGATGCTGGTGAGCTTGTCTGTAGTGCAGAAGTGCTTGTAGTTTGGCAGTTCGCGCTCCGTACAAACGGCAATATCCCATAGAGGGGAGATATCTGCCATTTGACCTTGCGGCATTTCGCAACAAAGCGGTGCGTCGGCAAAGTCGCCATTTTCGCCAATCAAGATGGCGATCAGGTTGTTGGGGGATAATGTCAGCGGAATGTCGCCGTTTTCGCTATGTCGCCGCACGGCTTGGTTAGCAAAGGGGTCAAAAAGCACATAATCACCGCCTGCGAAATCGCGCAGGTGCGCGTTGACCGTGTGGTCAACAACATCCTCGTTGGAGAACAGATAACAAGAAACATCTTTGCGCTCATAGTGGTAGTAGCGCACATATTTGCCCTGTGCAGTCACGTCACGATATGGCTCCATAAAGGTGACCAGCGCATCGAGAGATACGTGGGCAAAGCCATCAAGTGCCTTGTTACCGACACAGATGACCCGATCGCCCAGACGCGTGATTTTTTCGCGTTTTTCCGCAGAAAGATAGGCACTGTACGGCAGAAGGATGACAGGATAATGCTCGCCGTTGAGGTTGCCGTTTTCATCGATATTGTCCACCTGATCCCAAGGAATCAGGTCATAGTCGAGTTGTGCATCGTACAGCACCTTGCAGATATCCTTGTTGTCGCAATAGTCCTTGGTCGCCCAAGAAGCTTCCGCATCATAGATGACCGCGCAGGTGGCAACGTGTTTACCACCCGTGATAAGTGCCGAAGTGCGGTTGAGATAGTCCATCAGCAGGCGAAAATATTTGTACTGCGGATTTTTGCCCGTATTATAAAAGTTGGGAGGACAATCCTCATCGTTTTCCTTGGGGGAAAAGGCGTGGGGAACAAAGTAGTTGATACCGCGCACAAGAAAGTGGTCGGCGAGATATTTCATAAAGCTCAGATCTTCCGCCCATCCGAAAGCGCCGAACACCTCACACATCGCGCGTCCCTGCTTTTGCGGCTCAATATGCGCCGCCGAGGAGGCGAGCTTGCCGAGCAGATAGTGGTTTAGCTTGTTGTCCATCGTTCGATAATCGACAAAGCCCGTGTTGGCCACCTCACAAAGTCCGGGGATGAGCTGGTGCAGTACCACGTCTACACCGGCCATATGTTGGCCCTCAAGCGCGCGGAAATAGTGCCCCGCGCCTGAACCCAGCATTTTGTGCATGCCCACATCCTCAATGATGTGACCGATATACATCACATTGTGCGATGCACACCAGTCACCGATCTGCTTTGAAAAATTGTCGCGATAAAGCGCGGTGATGATGTCCATATACATCTCGCGTACCGCCGCGGTAGAGCCGTCTGCAAAATCATACCACAGGCGGCAAAGGTTTGTGAGTGTATTTTCGCCCCACAAAGCCGCCAAACGATCATAGACGTTCTGGTGCCATGGGTAAGCCGCAAACGGTTCGCCGGTGGTGTAGATGGCGTTTTTGTTGCTGTGGAAGGCAGGCTCATCTGAGAAAAAGCCGAGCAGTGTTTTGCCGAAATCATCGGCAAAATGGGCATAGTGCGGCTCATAGACCTCTTGGATATACGCCGCTGTTGCCGCAGGGTCAAGCTTGTCGCAAAACAGGCGATAATCGGGCCAAATATCTGCTTGCGTAGCAGTGATAACGGCAACAGACCACACCCCTGCAGGCAGGTCAAAATAAAAACGACCGTTTTGATAGCTGTCGGTGATGTCAATAGCTGTGCCGTCATATTGCTGTCCGTCGTCGGTGCGTTTGAGCGCTACCGCGCCGACAAATTCGTCTTCGGGTAACTCTTTCCACTCGTCAGCAAGGATACATCCTTCGCGCACAGGGCCGGCAAAATCCACACATCGCGCGCGGATGTTTTTCGGCTGCAGATGCTTATATTTGTCAGCAAAAATACCGTTGGCATAACCGGATGGAAAGTGCTTGTCATCCAGTATCCACAGCTTCATATCCAAACGTTTGCAGGTGTCAAGGATCAGGCGGACATCGCTCCACCAATCCTCGCGGCAAAACTCCTCGTGCGTGCGCGACTCAATACAGACGGCGCCGATGCCGCACGCGTGAATACGCTCCAACTCACGCACGATCAAGCTGTCATCTTCATTGTGCAACCACAAAAACGGCGCAATATAATTGCCGCCGTTGCCGTTCATAACATCTGAAAGCGTAGGCACCATATCACCTCATAAATGGCACAATACTCTACTAAGAATTATAACATTCCTCGGTGTAAAGTCAATAGAAAAGGGCGCGTACGCATATAAAAAGTCCGAAGACAGGCGGTCTTCGGACTTTTTATGATGATTACATATTGAAATACTTGTCATACTCCACAGGATGGGGAATAGCGGCCAACTGGCGGCACTCCTCACGCTTGGATTTGATAAAGTTCTTGAGAAGCGCCTCGGGGAACACGCCGCCGGCGGTGAGGTAATCATGATCCTGTTCCAGGGCATCCAGGGCCTGATCCAGCGAGGTGGGCAGGTGATGGAGCTTGGCCTTTTCTTCATCGGAGAGGTGGTACAGGTTCATATCATAGGGGCCCCAGCCGTTTTCGTGGGGATCGATCTGGTTCTTGATGCCGTCCAGGCCGGCCATCAAGATGGCAGCGTAGCAGAAATAGGGATTGCAGGTGGCGTCGGGGTTGCGGGGCTCAAAGCGGCGCGTTTCGGGGCTCTTTGCGTATGCGGGAATGCGGATGACCGCGCTTCTGTTCGAGGTTGGGTATCCGT
>JAZSHG010000175.1:0-2433 GCA_045533135.1 Acutalibacteraceae bacterium | reverse complement strand
AAAGCCGCCGTGTGGCCATTTTCACGCCGCGAAAAACCGCAAACAGGCGCATATCTTGATGAAAACGGCACCCTGTGTGTGAGCGACAACGGTGCTGTCACCCCGATTCTCCCTGCCAAGGATATCCGCATCCTCGGCGTGCATAATATTGAAAACTATCTTGCCGCCTTTGCCGCCGTGTGGGGCGCTGTGCCGCCTGCTGTTATGGCGGATTATGCCCGTACCTTTGGCGGCGTGGCACACCGTTGCGAATGGGTGCGCACCCTTGATGGCGTGGCGTATTATAACGACTCCATCGGGTCGAGCCCCAGCCGCACCATTGCCGGCTTGCGCGCCTTTGACCGCAAGGTTATTCTGATCGCGGGCGGCTATGATAAGCACATCCCCTATGCGCCGCTGGGTGAAGTGATGCCCGATACGGTCAAATATGCGATCTTGCTCGGTGCCACCGCCCCTAAAATACAGGAAGCGGTGCAAAATGTTGCCCCCGATTTTCCGCTTTTGCGCGTGGCCGATCTGCCTGCGGCGGTGGAAGCGGCGCGCGCCTACGCGCAAGAGGGCGATATCGTCTTTTTCTCGCCGGCATCCGCCAGCTTTGATATGTACAAGAACTTTGAAGAACGCGGAAAGCATTTTTGCGCGCTCGTCAACGGCCTGTAAAGGGAGGAACCCATTATGAAAACAATCGAATGGCTCAAAATCCTCAGCGATGCCGCCGGTGTCGGCGGCGAAACAGGGGTGACCGAGGTGGCCGCCAACCTGATGCGTCCGCTGGTGGACGAAGTGAAGATAGATACCATGGGCAGTGTCTGCGGTTTTCGCCGCGCCGCCAATCCCAATGCTCCCACACTGATGCTGGAAGCGCATCTCGATGAGATCGGCCTGATCGTCACAGGCGTTGATGACAAAGGCTTTTTGCAGGTGGCAAAATGCGGCGGTGTTGATCCGCGCTCTCTGCAAGCTCAGCCGGTGGTCGTGTTCGGCAAACAGCCTGTGCGCGGTATGATCTGCACCACACCGCCCCATCTCGCAGGGGAGGACAAAGAACTGCCCGACCTGTCCGATACGGCGGTGGATGTGGGACTTGGCAAAGAAGAAGCCGAAAAGCTGATTTCTGCCGGTGACCGCATCGGCTTTGCACCCAACTTCGCGGTGTTGGAAAATGACCGCGTGAGCGGCAAATCCCTCGATGACCGCGCAGGCTGTGCGGCGGTACTGTTGGCGCTCGACCTGTTGAAGGACAAGCCGCTCGCCGTCAATCTCATCGCCTGCCTTGCTGTGCAGGAGGAGTTGGGCGGCTACGGCGCCAAAGCCGCCACCTTTGAAACCGCCCCCGATTATGCGATCTGCACCGACGTGAGCTTTGGTCTCACCCACGATGCGCCGCCGCAGGAATGCGGCGAGCTGGGCAAGGGTGCGATGCTCGGCATCGGCCCCATCCTTGACCGCGCCTTCACTCTGCGGCTCAAAGCGCTTGCCGCCGCAGAGGATATCCCCGTGCAAACGGAGGTGCTTGGCGGCAAAACAGGCACCGATGCCGACGGTATGACGACAGCGCACGGCGGTGTGCGCACCACTCTTTTGTCTATCCCGTTGCGGTATATGCACACCCCTGCCGAGCTGTTGGCAACGGCGGACGTGGAAGCGGTCGCGCGCCTGATGGCGGCCGCCGCCGAGAAAGGAGTGACTGCATAAATGAAGGATTTTTATACCTTACTCAAAGATCTCTCAAATCTTGACGGCATCAGCGGTCAAGAAGATGCTGTGCGCGCCTATATCATCGACCAACTGTGCACCTCGCCTGCCGAGATCACCCACAAAACCGACGCGCTGGGCAACCTGCTCGTCACCGTCAAGGGTAAAGCGCGTGCCGCCAAAACCGTCACCTTTGCCGCCCATATGGATGAGGTCGGCTTGATCGTCACAGGCATTGCCGCAGACGGTACGGTGCATTTTGCCACCGTCGGCGGCATCCAGGATGCGGTGCTGTTTGGCCGCCAGGTGCGCGTCAACGGGCATATCGGCGTCATCGCAGGCAAAGCGGTGCACCAGTGCAAAGGCGATGAGGAGAAAAAAGCGCCCAAAGCCGACACCTTGCGCATCGACCTGGGTGTGACAAGCAAAGAAGAGGCCGAAAAATTGGTCACCGCCGGCGATATGATCACCTTTAATACCGACTATGACGATATGACCGCCGACCGCGTGTGGGGCAAAGCGCTCGATGACCGCGTGGGTTGTGCGTTGCTTTTGGAGCTGGTGCGCGAAGTGCCCCCCTATGATATCACCCTTGCCTTTACCACGCAGGAAGAAGTGGGCCTGCGCGGCGCGTGTGCGGCGGCGTTTACCTTGCAACCCGATTATGCGGTCATCATTGACGCCACCACCGCCGCCGACGTGGCAGGCGTAGAGGGCGTCAAAACGGTCTGCCGCCAA
>JAZSHG010000219.1:0-4422 GCA_045533135.1 Acutalibacteraceae bacterium | reverse complement strand
TTCCATGTTTCTGTTCACAGGCGTGATATGGCTGATGCTGGCTTGCGGCGTGAAGTTTGACGGCACGGATAACTACCTGGGGATGGGCAACACGAACTATTTGCTTTTATATATGGGCGTGTATACGCTGATGATGGGACTTCCCATGTTGGTGTCTGCGCTGGTCGTCCGCGGCCACAAGCATCCCTTTGCGGCCCACAGGCGCGTTCCCTTTGGCACGGCTGTATGTGTGACACTGATAGGGCTTGGCGGCTGTGTGCTGGCCAATTTGGTGGCCGGTGCTTGGGCACAGTTCTTGGAAAACTTTGGACTTGTGCAACCGGAAAGCAGCCAAATGATGGAAGCAACCCCCATCAGCTTACTGCTTAACCTTCTCACCATCGCGGTACTGCCTGCCATCTTGGAAGAAATGGCATTTCGCGGCCTTGTACTGCAAAGCCTGCGCAAGATGGGCGATCCAGCCGCTATTGTGTTGTCGGCTTTGCTGTTTGGGGCGATGCACGAAAACTTGTGGCAGATTCCGTTCGCCACGGTCGTCGGCCTTGTTTTGGGCTGGGTCGTGGTAAAAACGGAGAATATTTGGCTGGCGATCATCATCCACTTTGCCAACAACACGGTGGCAACTGTTTCGCAGTACGTGGAGTTGAAATCAGGCGACACCGGTGCGCAAGATATGATTATTGCGTCATTTGCGATCATCGTGATGGCGGCTATTGTGGCGGCAGCCATCCTTTTGTGGAAGCGGTCGCCTGTGCTGGTGCCGCCGCGCGCCGTGCGCACCAATCTGTCTGCGCACCAACGCCGCTGTGCCGTGCTGTTCTCTCCGTGGATCATTTTCTCGTGGATAGCCTTTGGCGCGGTAACGTGTTGGCGATTGTCATAAAAAGAAGGTGAACGGCTTGACCGACGAAGCATATATGCGGCTGGCATTGCAGTTGGCAGACGAAGCGGCGGCAGAGGGCGAAGTCCCTGTCGGCGCGGTGGTTGTGCGTGACGGCAAGGTGGTCGGCACAGGCCGCAACCGCCGCGAAAAAGACAAAAATGCCCTTGCACACGCGGAGCTTGAAGCGATCGACGAAGCTTGCCGTACGGTTGGCGGTTGGCGGCTGTTTGGCGCCACCCTCTATGTGACGCTGGAACCCTGCCCCATGTGCGCAGGTGCCATCATCAACGCCCGTATCGATCGGGTGTGCTACGGCGCGGCAGATCCCAAAGCCGGCTCCTGTGGCTCGCTGACCGACCTGTTTTTGCTTCCCTATAATCACCGTCCCGTTTGCGAGGGTGGGCTTTTGCAGGAAGAGTGCGCGGCAAAGCTTACCGACTTTTTCCGTTCTTTGCGCCGCCCCAAAACCTGAAAAACATAACAAAAAGCCGTTGCGGCAAACGCCGCAGCGGCTTTTTACTTTGTATTTTACACGCGCAATCCGCGGTTTTTGCGTACAGCATCGACAATGCGAATAATGGTGGGGGCGAGCAGGGCATTGATGGCTGCTTCGATGAGGAAGTTGACACCCAACAGACCGAACACGATATAGTGCATGGTGTCGTCACCTGCCGCCCAAGCGGTCAGCACGTCGCGGAATACCAAGAGCATACCGCACACGAACAGCCCTGTGTTAACGATAGGTGCCACCAAAGCGCCTACCCAAATGCTGGACCGAGGATATCCGCCCTTGGAAAGCAGGCGAATGATCAACCCGGAAACCAAACCTGCGGCAGTACCCTTAACAAGGCAGATGATCGCGGTCATAAGCGGGCCATTTACCCACAAAATATTACCGCCGGCATCAAGGCCGAACACACTGGCAAGCAGGGTGACAAGGCCGAATACAAATCCCAAAAAGGCGCCTGCGTACGTGCCCAACAGGGCCGCACCGACCACGATGGGGATAAGTACCAGCGACAGGTTAAAGGTGCCGATCTTGATGGTGTAGCTGAGCAGCTGCAACACAACGACCAGCGCGGTGAGCAGCGAAAGCTGTGCGATCCGCAGATTTGCGGAAGCTTTTTTGGACATAAAACATCTCTCCTTTACTGCTGTTCCCGCAAGGGGATACAGCGCAAAAACGGGTGACGGGGCAAAGTGCCCCAACGGACTATATATCAAAGGCTGCGGCGCCAAAAAGGCTGTCGCGCCGAAAAGCCAAAAGGCTCTTACTGGTTTTTCTCGTACAAAATACGCAAGCCGTCGAGTAGCAGTGTGCTGTCATAGGTGATGGCGGTGTGACATTGCGGCACGATCTCACGGCTTAAACCTCCGGTGGCGATCACGGGCGTTTCATAGCCCAGCTCATCCCAAATACGGCGGTTCATCCCATCCATCAGCGCGGCGTTGCCAAACACAGCGCCCGAACGCATACAGTCGATGGTGTTGGGGCCGATCACTTTTTTGGGGGCGGTCAACCGCACCTGCGGCAACAGTGAGGCCGTGCTGCTCAAAGAGTTATACGAGGTTTGGATACCCGGCATAATCGCGCCGCCGCAAAAGGCGCCCGATTTGTCCAGCACCGACACCGTTGTGGCAGTGCCCAGATCCCATACAATGCAGGGTGCGCCGTATTTCGCCTGTGCGGCAACCGCACCGATCAGCAGGTCAGCACCCAGTTGCGCCGGGTTGTCGATGCGGATGTTGAGCCCTGTTTTGATGCCGGGGCCAACCACCAGCGGCATTTTGCCGGTGATACGTGCCACCGCCTTGGGTAGCACTTCCTCCAGCTTGGGCACCACGGAGCCCAATGCGCCGCCGTGCACATCGGCAGGATTAACACCGTTGAGCAACAAGATCTGTTGCAGTTCAATGGCATATTGGTCAGAGGTCTTGGCGTGGTCAGTCGCCATACGCGACTCAAACAACAAGCGATCCTTGTCGAACACGCCCAAAGTGATATTGGTGTTGCCCACGTCAATGGTCAGCAGCATATAGCAATCCCCCTTGCCAAATCTTCTATCATCAGTATATCACACGTTGTCAAGTGTCTGCAGTGATCTGAGCGCGATCACGGGTAAGGCCCTTCATCCACTTGGTGCCGCGCGTGCGGAACCAACAGACGATAGCTTTTGTCGGCTCGTCAATTTTCATGCACAACAGCACCAGCGGCACGGGAATCTTAAAAATAACCGCGCCTAAAAAGGCCGCAGGCAACGCAAGCAGCCACAGCGTGCCCATCTCCAAGCTCAAGCAGAAGAAGGTGTCACCGCCGCCGCGCAAAATGCCGACAACGTTGAAGGCGGATAGCGACACAAAGAAGGTGATGACCGCCATCACCGCCAACATCTCTCGCGCGAGAGCTTTGGTCGCATCGGGGATGTCATACAGCGCGATAAACGGATCGCGCAAGAGGAAAATCAGCCCACAGGCGATGGCACCGACGATCACACTGATGACAATGAGTGTATCAGCGCGCGCCTTGGTCTCTTCGCGCTTGCCCTCACCCAGCGCCGTGCCGATAGACACAGCGGCGGCGTTGGCCAAGCCGAAAATAACAATGGTGGAGAGCTGTTGCACCGTACCTGCGATCGAGTTGGCACCCACCGGATCACCGGCAGAATAGCGGATATGCCCCAAAATGACCGACTGCAGGGTAATGCCCAGCGACCACAAAAGCTCGTTAAAAAATACGGGCGAACCGTGGCGTAACAGGTCTTTGGCCAGCGTTTTGTTAAACCGCAGAAAATCGCGCATGCGGAATTTCAGCCGCTTGTCGGTGACGAGGAAATAGACCATAATGATGATAAATTCCACCGCACGCGCGATCAGTGTAGCAAGCGCCGCACCGCGAATGCCCATTTTGGGCATGCCGAGCTTACCGAAGATGAGCACCCAGTTGAGGAACACGTTGACAAACAGCGACGAGAGGTTGACCACTACCGCCACCTTGACAGCTTCTACGCTGCGCAACATACACAAAAGGGTGTTGCCGACGCCGAAGAAGAAATAGATGTAGCCGATAATGCTCAGATAGTCGGTTGCCGCCGCAATCAGGGCAGGATCGTTGGAATAGAGCCCCATAATAAATTTAGGGAACAACAGTACCGCCGCGCCGACAATAAAGGAGAGAATAGCCGACACTTTCAGCACCATCGAGAAGATGTCTTTGATGGATTCGGTGTCGCGCTTGCCCCAATACTGCGCGCACAAAACGATCGCGCCGCCCGAAAGTCCAAAGCAGATCATCGACAGGATGAAAAAGGGCTGGTTGGCAAGCGAGGCGGCGGCAAACAATATGCCTTCCTCATCGGCACTGCCGAGCATCACGCTGTCCATCATGTTGGTCAGAAACACGATCAGGTTCTGCAACGCAATGGGCAGGGCAATGCGAAAAATGTGCTTGTAAAAAGAACGGTCTTTGATAATGGACACAGTTTCACCTCAAAAGTTCATACAAAAGCCCCGTCCGCAGAGCAGTCGGGGCTTTGGGAAAT
>JAZSHG010000242.1:0-5726 GCA_045533135.1 Acutalibacteraceae bacterium | reverse complement strand
GGAGCAGGGCGAAGAGGAGACCAACGCCAACGACCTGATCACCAAGATGGAGCTGTTCGGCAGTGACCCCAAGAGCCTCTATATGCTCAACCAGGAGCTCGCCGCGCGTATCTACTCCGCCCCCTCGCTGGTGCTGTAAGATCATAACCCCAAAGACCGCCTTTATGGCGGTCTTTTTTGTTGGACAGCATCATACATTGCCATATAAAAGGCCGCTTTTGACAGATACTGGGGATTTGCGAAAAGTGTCGAAAATACTGTTGCAGATTGCGGCAAAGTGTGGTATGCTTTATATAGTTATTCTTATACAATCAACGATTGAAATATAAGGAGGATGTTTTATGGCAAAATTGGTCGATGTTATCCAATATGAAGGCGACAACAGCACGTTTGTGTGGAAACACCCGCGTGAGGATTTCAACACCCTGTCGCAGTTGATCGTTCACGAATCTCAGGAGGCCGTGTTCTTTATGAACGGACAGGCGCTCGATCTTTTCGGGCCCGGCCGCTACACCTTGACCACCCAAAACATTCCGATCATCGGCAAGGTGCTCAATCTTGCCACCGGCGGCGAAACCCCCTTCCACTGCGAGGTCTATTTTATCAACAAGACCGTGCAAATGGGCATCAAATGGGGCACCGATACCCGCGTGCGCTTTATGGAGCCGACACTGGGCGCTCCCCTGGAGATCGGCGCGTCCGGTGAATTGAACCTGGCGGTGTGCGATGCACGCAAGCTGCTGGTCAAGCTGGTCGGCACGATGAACGGCGTTGCGTGGGGCGAGCGCGGCGGCGGCTTTACCCAGTCGCTAGCGGCCTCTTTCCGTCCGCTCATTTCCACTGCGGTCAAAACGCACCTCGCCGCCAGCATCAAAGCGGAAAGCATCAACATTCTTGAGGTGGACGAAAACCTGGAGAAGCTCTCTGCCAAACTGCGCGCGGCCATCGTCCCCGGCTTTGAAGAATACGGCTTGACGATACCGCAGTTCTATGTGTCCACCGTGGTGCCGCTGGAGGATAACAACTATCAGCAGCTGCGTACGCTGTATGCCACCACCTTGAAGGCGAAATCTGTTGAGGCCGAGCGCCAAATCGAGATGGAAAGACAGACCACCGAGACCGAGATCGCCAAGCGTGAGGCTGAGCGCCGTCTGATCGAGGCGCAGGTGGAGGCTGAAAAGACCAAGCTCGCCGGCTTTGCCGAGGCGGAGGTCATGCACGCACAGGGCTACAACCAGAAAGACGTCCTGCAGGCCGAGGTGCAAAAGGCGTATGCCGCCGGCATCGGCAATATGGGCGGCTCCGGCGGCAGTGTGACCGGCGATATCGTGGGACTCGGTGTGGGTCTGGCGGCGGCCGGCAGCATCTCCGCGCAGATGGGCGATATGTTCAAGGGCTTTGGCAACAATCCCACCGAAGCGGCACCGGCGGCGCCGGCGGCTCCCGAGGAGATCGCTTGCCCCACCTGCGGCAACAAACTGCCTGCCAACGCCAAATTCTGCCCGGAATGCGGCAACAAGGTGGAGATCCTTGCCGACGATGAAATGATCTGCCCTGCTTGCAACAAGAAGGTCAAAAAGGGCAAGTTCTGCCTGGAATGCGGCGCGTCCCTTGTCAACAAATGCCCGAAGTGCGGCGTGGAACTGCCCCTTAACAGCAAGTTCTGCTCCGAGTGCGGCGAGAAGCTTTAATAGGAGGACAAAATCATGAAAAAATTTCTGCCCTTTTATGCTATTGGCTGGGCTTTTGCGTTAGGTCTGTTTAACCTTATCACCTTTATCACCCCCGGTGATAAATTTGATGATACCCTGTTTACCATTTCGTACATTTTGATCACACTGTTCTTCTTCGTACTGCTGGCTTGTGCGTGGTATGTGTCTGCCAACGGCTCTGCACACAGCACCCTGTACCGCCTGCCGCTGATCAAAAAGAGCGCGGCGGCCTTGATCGCCATGCTGATCGTCGGCAGTGTCTTTATGGCCATCGACTTCTTACCGCCTTGGCTTGGCGTGATCATCGCGGCAGTGGTGGTGTTCCTCAACATCCTGCCCATCCTGAAGGTTGGCGCCGCCGCCGGCATCGTGGAGAAGGTCGACAGCGACATCAAACAGCAGACCGCGTTCACCAAGATCCTGATTGCGGACGCCCAAATACTGATGAGCCGCGCCCAGGGCACGGTCAACGATGCGGTCGTTCGCCAGATTTACGAGGCGGCACGCTACAGCGATCCCATGTCTTCTCAAGGCCTTATGGATGTGGAAACGCGCATTCGCACGGCGTTTAATGCGTTGAGCATAGCCGTGGCAAACGGCGAAGAGGCCCAGGCACAGGCGAAAGAAGTCCTCCAGCTGATCGAGGAGCGCAACATCAAGTGTAAGATCCTGAAATAATGGCGAGGAGACAATGATTCATGGCAGTTTTTAAGTGTAAGATGTGCGGTGGCAGTCTGGAGATCAGTGCTGATCATTCCATTGCCACCTGTGAGTATTGCGGCAGTGTGCAAACACTGCCGCGGTTGGACGATGACAAGGTAGAGCGCCTGTATGATCGTGCCAACCATTTCCGTCGCAACGACGATTTTGACAAGGCGATGGAAGTTTATGAGATGATCCTCAACGAAACGCCGGAGGATGCCGAGGTCTACTGGTCGCTGGTCCTTTGCCGTTACGGTATCGAATATGTGGAAGATCCGCAGACCAAAAAGCGTATTCCCACGGTCAACCGTGTGCAGTACACCTCGATCTTCGATGATGACAACTATCGCTTAGCTTTAAAATATGCCGACCACGATCAGCGCGGTCTGTATGAGGCAGAAGCGAATACCATCAACAACATCCAAAAAGGCATCTTGGCGATCTCGCAGAAGGAAGAGCCGTTTGACGTTTTCATCTGCTACAAAGAGAGTGACGAGCGCGGCCAGCGCACCCGTGATTCAGTGTATGCCAATGACCTGTATCACGAGCTGACCAAAGAAGGCTTTAAAGTCTTTTATGCGCGCATCACACTGGAAAGCAAGCTCGGCGAGGCCTATGAGCCGTATATCTTCGCGGCACTCAACACCGCCAAGGTGATGGTGGTCATCGGCACAAAAGCCGAATATTTCAATGCTCCGTGGGTCAAAAACGAATGGAGCCGCTATCTGGCTATGATCAAGAGCGGCGAGAAAAAGATGCTGATCCCTGCATACAGCGGTATGGATCCGTACGATATGCCTTCGGAATTTGCCCACCTGCAGGCACAGGATATGACCAAGCTGGGCTTTATGCCCGACCTGGTGCGCGGCATCAAAAAGCTCATCGGTGTTGAAGAGCACCCCGTGTACAGCCACGAGCCGGCCTCGCACAACACGCACAGCCACGTTGATGTCGATCCGTTGCTCAGACGTGTGCAGATCTTTTTGGAGGATGGCGACTGGGTCAACGCCGATATCTATTGCGAAAAGGTGTTGGATAGTGACCCCGAAAACAAGAGCGCGTATGTCTACAAGCTCTTGGCACAGCTCAAAGTCAAGTCTGTCGCCCAGCTGGACGAGATGAACACGCCGCTGGAGCAGTTCTCGCAGTATCGCAATGCGGTGAGATATGCCGATGAGGAGACCTCCAAGAAACTCATCGAGATCAACAACAACATCCGCGACCGTGTGGAGCGCGCCGAACAGGAGCGCCGCCGCCTGCAAGAGCTGCGCGATCAGAAAGCGCGCGAGTATCAAAAGCTGGTGACAGCACGCGACAATACGGTGAGCGCTGTGCAGGCACAGGCGCGGACGGCGGATCGCCTGTCGGAAAGCATTGCCGAATTTGACAGTGTCTTGGCCAACAGAGGCAAATATCGCCGTGCGGTGCTCATTCGCGCGATCCTCGTTTTGGCTTTTGCGGCACTCACTGTTGCCACGTTTTTTGCCTATATAGATGGCCCGATGAACGATTTTCCGCCGTTTATCCTCCTGTGGATAGGTGTGGCGCTTTCTGCTCGCAGCTTGGCCAATATCAGAGGCAAAAGCGGTGTCGCCGCTGTGCTTCTCTCCTTGTTCACCTATGGCATTTATCCGATTGGTGCGGCCATTACATCTATGGTTTCTGTGCGCAAGGATAAAGAGGCGGAGATGATCGCCCAGCGCAACGATATGCAGGTTCAGTTAAAACAAGTGCAAGAGAGCCTTGCGCAGTCGCGGCAGGCGCTCAACAGCCTCAACCAACAGATCGAGAACTTTAATTAAAACAGGAGAAAATGCCAGTATGATGAAAACATGCAGTGTCTGTCAACACACAGGCGAGCCCACGTGGAGAGACGGCACCTATTATTGCCCTATGTGCGGCACGGTCATTGATATGACCACACCGTCACCGGCACAGCCGACACCGCCGGCACAGCCGACGGCAACAGCACCTGCCGGCGTGGCCGTTGCGGCAACCTGCCCTATTTGCAGAAACGATGCAGGAAATATGTTGATCAATGGTCGTTGCCGTTGCGCGTTGTGCGGTTCTATGTTTGACTATGCACCCCCAACGTATCAGCAGACGTACTATCAAGATTCCGCGACAGCCTACAGCGCCGGCTATCCGTCGCGCCGACAGATGCTGGTCAAGCGTCGGAACAGTTATCGCAACTGGGGCATTTTCTGGATCTTTTTCTTCTGGCCGGCATCTTTGTATATGTTTTATAAGATGATGAAGATCTCGGACGAAATCCAGCAAAGCGACTTTGATAATCGCTACAGATAACCACATAAAAAAGAACCGCCTTTTGGCGGTTCTTTTTGTTTTGGTCGGAGTGACGGGACGCAACTTTGCGTGAAGTCCGTGTTGGTTCGGAACATAAGTGCACCTTTTTAAAAGTGATTGACAAAAACTCAACAAAGGAGCTATAATAGGTTTTGCCGTATTACGCTCAGAGTAAAACCGGCCGACCGTATGCAAGGTGACGGTATCCCCCAAAAACACGAAGGGAAGAACGAACTATGAGTGAATTTATTGAAAAGAAGCTAAGATCCGCGAAAATATTGCGCATTTGTCTGCTGGTGCTGTTAACGCTTACCGTTGGTTTTGGCGTAGCATCGGGGTTCGTTGAAGATATAGGCATTGCGATCGCCCCCATGATGCTTTTTGGTATCGCTCTTTGGTGGGTCGTCGGTATAGTTTATCTGGTTTCCTTTTTGCCCTTTACAACAAGCGTCAAATGGCTCAGAAGTAAGGGAATGGAAAATATTGCAGACGATATCATCCTGGAGAAGCCGACGCTTCCCAAGTCTAAGATCTACTGCGGACAGAGAGCACTTTTTTGCAAAAAGCCCTGCGTCATCATTCCGTATGCCGAGATCGCGTGGGCGTATTTGTATGAAAGAAGGCAAAACGGCATTGTCGTTGAAAAGGCCATTATTATTCGCACCAAAGAGGGCAAAAAGTTTTCTTTAAGGTCCGACGCCGAAGAGTTTAAGTGGTTGTTGGAAAACTATGTGATCGAACAATCCCCCAATCTTATTGTGGGGTATAATGCCGAAAAGAAGGCACAGTATCAACAGCTTAATCCGCAAGCCGCAGAATCCGCAAAGAAAACCAAGAGAATTTGGGGCATTGTGTTAACGTGTGTTGGAGCGGCCCTTTTTTCACAGCTTATTATTAACTTCAAAACGGCCGAGGTGATCCCGGCGTCAATTATGACCGCAGCCGCTTTTGGCGTGGGTGCAGGACTGTACATATTCGGAACCCAAGGAACAAAAATTGATAAAC
>JAZSHG010000255.1:0-25189 GCA_045533135.1 Acutalibacteraceae bacterium | reverse complement strand
GGAGCAGGAACCAACAACACTTGATTGACGTATAGTGCCAGCAATTCCCAAATCGAAACCCAAAAAACAGCTACCAAAAATCCGCGCAGAATACGTTTTAAGTCGGATCGTAGCCATGTCGTTCTGTGAGCCAAGGAGTTGGCACAATAATTTGTCTTCCTAAGACCGCTTGGCCTCCGACTTGGAGCAGGAACCAACAACACTTGATTGACGTATAGTGCCAGCAATTCCCAAATCGAAACCCAAAAAACAGCTACCAAAAATCCGCGCAGAATACGTTTTTGCTTAGGGGACATAGTAGAAATCATCCTTGGGGACAGCATTGCCTACCGCCTTGGGATTGGCGGCATACAACATCTCATAATAGCCTTGCAAAGCCTCCTGCATGGCACTGCCACTGGTAAATTGCAGTTTGCAGTTGGGAATAGCCTTTTGTGCAATGGCGGCTTTTTCGATAATGCCGTAGGTTTCGCAGTAGCCGGCAGTGGTAGCCACGTCTGCCGTTGCCGCTTCAATGGATGCTTTATACTCGCTTAAGAAGGTAGCGATGGTTTCGGGATACTTTTCAACAAAGTCTTTCTTTGCGATCAGGCACCCCATCAAGGGCTGGCTTTCGTTGGTGATGGCTTGCCACTGGGCGCCGACATCCAAAGCGACACGCAGGTTTTGATTTTTGGTCATGACCACAGTTGCAATCGGTTGGGGAACCAGGGCGACGGTGGCAGTACCGTTGACCAGATAGGTGGACAGCTCTGTGTTTTCGGAAAGGAACTGGATGTTGACATCCTTATCGGGATCTAAACCGTTGTTGGTGAGCAAATAACGCAGTACATATTCGGGGTTAGCGCCTTGACCGGTGGTATAAATGGTTTTGCCTCTCAAGTCCTCAACGGAGTTGATGGTGTTACCATTTTCCAAAATGTTTAGTACGCAACCGGTGTTGATGGCGAGAATGCGAATATTGCCATTGGTTTTGTTATATAGCGATGCAGCGACGTTGGTAGGAACAGAAGCCAACAATACCTCACCGCTGGGGTTGACGATTTTGCCGATCACCTCTTCGGGCGAGGAGCAGACAACAAAATCATAATCAAGCTTCGCTGTGCCGTTATCTTTTGCGGCCATCAGGTTAACAAGACCAACGCCTGTGGGACCTTGGATGGCGGCAATGGAAAGCGTGGGCGGATTTTCCGGCGTTTTGTCGTTGCCTTGGTCAGTGCTTTCGGGTGCGGTCTGGCAGGCTGTAAGCATGCTCAAAAGAGCAATGACCAAAATAATAGCAAGTAGTTTTTTCATAGTGGGACCTCCTTGATTTTCCATTGTTTATGATTGATCTGTTCCAACTTACCTTGGTTTAGCAGAGTTTCTAACGCCCGGTACAAGCTGGAGCGGCCTATGTGTAATGTCTGCGCAAGCACAGACATAGAACCGGTAAGTGTAAATACGCCGTATTCGTCAGCGCCCTCTTTAAAATAATATAGGAGACGTTCTTCAGCTGAATCCTCGGTGTAGTTTCCGATACGGCGGTTGAGAAAGCGAATACGGTCAGTTAAAAAACGGAGATAAGCTTCGGTAAAGGAAAAGCTTTCCTTCATAAAGAGCAAAACCGTATCGCGAGGAATAACCAGTCCGCGGCAAATGACATCTGCTTTAACAACGCTAACGGGTTGATCGTCACCAAAGATGGTGGTAACACCAAAAATATCGCCTGCATGAAGCGTACGTGTGACAGCGTGTCTTCCGTGGCTGTTGGTAAAAACAGAAGCTCTGCCCGAAAGTAGTAGCACCAGTGAAGAAGAGCGTCGCAAAAGTTCTTCGTTTGCGGCAAAAGTGGTAGGTTTTGGCAACAAAACAGACAGGCGAGACCATTCTTCATCGGTGAGGGCTGAAAATAGAGCGGTGCTGCGGCATTTTGTAATATAATCGTCCATAGACACCTCCTTTGTCCCATTTGGGACACTTTTAGTATATCATAAATGAAAAAAATTGCAATAGTTATGATCAAAGATTTACATTCTTGTTAATGTGTGGTATAATAGTAAACAGCAAATTGCAATTTTTTGTGAAAATCAGAAACGAGGTATAGTATGAAACGCCTATGTTTGACTTTTCTCACGTTACTGCTGTTATTGACAGCGTTCCCTTTTGCATCAGTGGCGGAAGAAATCGTGATATCTTCGGCTGTTGATGAGGTTTCCGGTGAGCTTGTTATCGGTTGGGATCCGCTTTCTATTCCGGAAGGTTACGCTCTTTCCGGAGTGCGTGACGCTGACTTGAATTTTTACACCCCAACTGCTTCTGCGGACGACACAGCATCCTTTGCGGTCCCGTTTACGGGGGATGGGGATTATTCATTTGATGCCATATTTTCTATGGAGCTTGGTGAAAGCTTGTATATACCGTTTACGTTGACGATTACAACAGCAACCGAGCCGACAGAACCAACTGAACCGCAAGAACCTACCGTGCCTATTGAAATTGTAGATATTGTGTGGGATGATGCGTACCAGCACTTGAGTATCACTTGGGTTCCGCGTAAAGACTTGATGATCGATAGCATTGAGGTGAATGGTCAGAAAGTTTTTCTGTTGGACAGCAGCGGCAGTATTCGAAAGGTAACCTTAAAAGATTTGCCGTATGGTCGCTTCTTTGTAACCTATAATTGCACCGATGGTGAGGATACATTTTCTTACACCGATGAGGAGCATAGCTTTGTCGTTTACGGTGGAGAAATTAGCACAAAGCTATACGTCAGTTCTGACGAAAACGGGGCACCTCTGGTGCAGGTCTACGATGCGAAGAGCACGCCGATTTCCGGCGTTATGGTTCATCTGATCACAAAAACAGGCGAACAGGTTCTTGCAACTGACGAAAGCGGCAAGGTTGTTTTTGATGGTGAGTATAAAGACGTTAAGCGAGTATATTCCGAGGATTTGCAAACAGAGTTTGCTCTGTTCAAAGGCCAAACAGTTGAGGTTGAGCAGACAACTGCTACAACTGCTCCGCCTACCACAAAGGCACCAACGTCTAAGCCGCCCAAAACCACCAAGCCTGCGCCGAGTACTTCGGCGTCTGCAACGCAACCGACAACCACACAAACCTATTATGCAGGCGCAGGAACAACAGGCGTAGAAGAAAACATGGTGGTGTTAAATGCCATACTCGGCGAAGGCGTGATGGAGACATTTGGCTTGACCGGATCTGAATTTGATACCGGTGCGCGTCTTTTGGTTTCGCGTGAAATTTATGATTCGCTGATGACGCGCGGAAACGGATTGCCCATCATGCTGTCAATTTTTTTGGATAACCGCGTACTGGAAAATGCGGATATTCTCAATGTTTTGAGCCAACAGCAAGAAAAATATGATAGCTCCACGATCCTTTCGTATGTTATTGAGCTTGGTTTGGTTTTTTGGGATGCAGAAAATCAGACCGCGATCCCGATAAAGGATTTGCCGTATGATAGCTATGTGGTTCGCTTGCCAAGACCCCAAAAAGCAGAGGAGCATAATCGCTTTTATGTACTCGATATGTCGGGAGATGCGGTCGGCGAATATGTAGAGGCAATCGCAGAGCCTGAATATGTACAGGTTACACTTACCAATGTGAACGCCATTGCGTTGGTGGCTTGTGAGGTGCCGTTTGCGCAGTCCAGTTGGCACGTTCATCCGCTCGTTTATGTGTTTATCATACTCGGCAGTTTGCTTTTGCTGTTAGGCGCGGCGATGATCTATTTGTTTTTCATCTATCGTCCCAAAGCGACAGCCGGCCCTGTTGAGCAAGCTAATGTTGATCTCGATAGCGAAGCAGAGGATAACGCCATTGTTGACGTTGCTGACGAGATGGTTTTAGACGATGAAACGTCTTTTGAGGATATGCTTGAAACGGATGAGCTTGGGGATGATATTCCTGAGGATGAAATTGAAGAGAGCATTTCTTTGGGTGACCTATTTAACCGAAATGACTCGTAAAATGTAATAAACAAAAAGCCCGACAATCTGTCGGGCTTTTTGTTATGCTTCTTCTTTCCAAGGGATAGCGCACAATGCTTCAGCTTTTGGCTCGCGCATCCAAACAGAGGGGGTGACACGCAAGGTAAACCCTGCGCCGTCACTGCAGACCCATTCTTTTGGATCACACTGCGGAAGACCGTAGGCGGCCATCAACAACATGATAATGCCACCATGTGTACAAATGACAACCTCGGTATCACCGGAACGCATGCACTCCTGTACAATATCTTCAAATGCTTTCATAGCGCGTTGCTGAAATGCTTTTGTGTCCTCGCCGTTGGGGATATCTGTTCTTGTACCGGATATCCACTCTAAAAAAGCTTCATCGTGTTTGAGCTGCGCCACCGTGCGGCCTTCCCAATCTCCAAAATCACATTCTGCCAGTCCCTCTGCAATTTCTGCTTGGCAGTGCGGGTACAAGACCTCTAATGTCTGCCGACAACGCAAAAGTGGGCTGGTGAAAAAGCGTGTAGCACCGGGGTAAGTATACTCTTTGGACATATCCAAAAGATGCGTAAGACCGCGGCCGGAAAGAGGCAAATCCGTCCGTCCAATATAGGTGCCGGTGTCGTTTGCCTCGGTTAAACCATGCCGAATTAGATGAAATTTGTAAGTTTTCATAAAAAAACCTCCCAAAACTCCCATTTTTGACAATTTACAAAGTGAAAAGAATAGGTTATAATGATATACGCGCCGTATAAAAACGGCTGATTTACGAATGAAAACAAGTTAGGTGGAGATTTCATGAACACCGCGTTCCCCAGAATATTGTGCCTCCTGCGCAAAGAGCGGGGACTGAGTCAGAAGCAGGTTTCTGCGGATTTGCAGATCTCGCAAGCGCTTCTCTCTCACTATGAAAAAGGAATACGGGAATGCGGCTTGGACTTTGTTGTACGTGTTGCGGACTACTATCATGTTTCCTGCGACTTTCTATTAGGACGAACAGCAGAAAAATCCGGCGCGGTCATTGCATATGAGGATATCAGTGAAGGCGATCCTTCCGCGCGTGAAAATGCATTCCGTGGCAGCCTTTTGCCTGCGCTTAACAAAAAACTGCTGACCAATTCGCTCTCTGTTGTCTATGACTTGTTGCAGCAATGCGACAACCGCGCGCTGACAAATGAGGTGTCCGCTTATTTGACGATGGCGATCTACACCGTGTTTCGTCAACTGTATGTTGCCAACAACCGCAATCCGCGTGCACTTTTCTCTTTGCCTGAGTATTTGTTTATGCCTACCGTTAATGGCCGAATGGCTGTTTCCTCTGCCAAGATTCAGGCACTGGTTTCCGGTGAGGCGGTGGAGGGTGAGAGCGGTCTTGCACATGAATCTGCTCCTACACTCTCGCCCGATAAACTTTCTGAGCGTTTTCCGCTTTTCGCCTCATCTCTGATGAACGTGTTGCACAATGCGGAAGAATATATGGGTAAGTAAAAATGAAACGGCGTATCGTCCGCGGACGATACGCCGCTTTTTTTGCTTTATTTTTTAGTGGAGACATGTTGATTCAAAAGACGGTTGAGCCAAGCGGTTTTGATGGGGAAGGCGGCAAGTGAACAAAGTGCGGTTAATAAGCAGATGGCAATGAAAAATAGGTTGTAATAGATGTTTTTTATACCAATCTGTTGGTAATCATTGGTCTCAATTATAATAACAAAACCGATAGAAAAGAGCAGTTGGATCAAGGAATATATCCTCGTCATAAAAATATCTATACGCATTTGTTGCGCATGCGCCAGCGTCGATATTGCCGGAATAAAGAACAGAAGCGGTGTTTGCGCATATACAAAGAAAATAAACAGACGTGCCGCAAATGGATCGATATAAAACCCGAAAATGGCCACAATGTTACTTATATCTAAAAAGGAAGCCAAAAGCGCAGAGCACAGAATTATTAAAGCAGAAACCGACCACGTTAAGACGCGCACGATAACGCGCGAGGCCTTGTGATGCCATTTCAAGCCTATGAGCAGGCAGAAAAGTGCAATGACGCACAACGCAACGGGAATGATAAAGGAGATCATTCCTTGCGTCATATATAAGACAAACCCCAGAATCAGCTGCAAAACAGCACCTGCGAACAGCAGTTTTTTGTAAGGGAATTGTTCAAACTTAAGTGCCATAACACGGCCTCCTTTTTATTGTGAAATACACTTGTCAAATATAAAATCATTATAGCAGAAAAGTTTTCAAAAAGGAAGAGATATGCAGAAAAAAGTGTGTTTGTATCCAAGTTTTCAAAAACACAAAGTGTAGAAATAAAACAGTTGCAATTTTGATTGTTGTCGGATATAATATGGGTACAATCTATTGAAAAGGAATGATAAAAATGACGATAACAAAAGATTCTTTGATTGGTGATGTGTTGGAAGCCGATAACACGACCGCAAAATTTTTCCTGGAAATGGGTATGCATTGTCTTGGTTGCCCTGCCGCCCGTGGGGAGACCATTGCACAGGCTTGTGCCGTTCATGGCGTAGATTGCGATGAATTGGTCGCAAAGCTCAATGCACACATTGGTGGCTGATTGTGTCAATCTGAAAAGGCGGGCATTTGCCTGCCTTTTTTGTTGAGAGGATGAGTTGGTTTGCTTGATAAGCGATTGGAGGCTATTGCTTCTCGTGTGCGTCACGGTTGCCGCTTGGCAGATATCGGCACGGATCATGCGTATTTGCCCATATATTTGATGCAAAGCGGTATTTGCGAGAGCATAATAGCCGCGGATATTAATGAAAGCCCTTTGGCAGTGGCACAGCAAAACATAGTCAAAGCCGGCCTACAAGATAAAATCACGTTGAGGTTGGGAAGCGGCTTGTCCGTGGTGAAACCAAACGAAGTCGACGATATCGTTATTGCCGGCATGGGTGGCGAGTTGATCGTTTCTATACTTTCCGATGCCTCTTTTATCCGCTCTTCACAATATCGCTTGATATTGCAGCCTATGTCGCGCTCTGAAAAACTGCGAGAGTTTTTACTTACCAATGGTTTTATAATTGAAAATGAGGAAATCATCTGTCAAGGTGATAAGCTTTACAATATCATGCAAGTTGCTTACACGAATGCACCTGCGGTAAGTGACGCGATAGAGTTTTATTTCGGTGCGTTGCCCGATGATACACCGCCAATCTATTGGGATCGTGTCTGTAAGCATATAAGACAATGCTTGCAAGGCGCGATACTGCGCGGAAATGTGGTGGAGCAACGCAACTTAAAAAGCGTGTTGGAAGCTGTTGAAAAGCGCCGAGAAAGGTCGTGAGGTTGATGACTACTGTAAAGGATATTGAAACACGTTTGTTTCAATGGGCCCCTGCTGAGCTGTCAGAGGAATGGGATAACGTTGGTTTGATGGTTGGCGATAGAACTGCCTGTGTCGAAAAAATCTTGGTATGCTTAGATATCACTCAGGAGATAATCAATAAAGCCATTTCTGAACATGTCCAGCTGATTGTTACGCATCATCCACTGATTTTTCAACCAATAAGTAGTCTTTGTGAGCAAGATTGGGCTTTTATTCTAATTAAGAACGGTATTTCCGTCATCTCTATGCATACTAATTTGGACAAAACAGCAGGTGGCGTAAATGACGTTTTAGCTGGTTTGCTTGGCCTTGAAAATGTCGTTACAGCCGATGACGGATGTTGCCGAATAGGAATTTTGCCGACACCGCATACAACGCAGGCGCTGGCTGATCGCACAGCCCTACTTTTAAACACTACTGTGCGTGTTTCTAACCTACCTAACCAAGATATAAGCCGCGTTGCCGTTTGCGGCGGTAGTGGCGGCGATTTGTTGCAGGCTTTCATAAATGAGGTGGATGCGGTTATTTCCGGAGAAATTCGCCACCACGAATGGTTAGCGTTCAACAAAGCCGGTGTGGTTGCGGTTGAGGCCGGTCACCACGCCACCGAGGTTTGCGTTGTGGATGCTATAGCCGCGTTTTTGAAAGCCGAGTTTAATTCGATAACGACCCTATCTTGTAAAGGTGAGGAGCCTTACGCATATACCGCTAAGGAGTAATAACAATGGCATTAGACGGTGCATATTTGGCGTGCTTGCGAGAAGAATTAGAGCAAGTTCTTCTAGGCACAAAAGTTGATAAAGTGCATCAACCCTCGCGTGAGGAGTTGATTTTATCGCTTCGCGGACGAAATGGCAGTTTCAAGCTGCTGTTTTGCACACGGGCTAATTCTGCACGCGTCAATATCACCACACGTGTACCCGAAAATCCCCCTGCACCGCCTATGTTTTGTATGTTGTTGCGTAAGCACTTAGTCGGTGGCCGTCTGACTTCCATTCGTCAAAACGGCTGGGAACGGGCATTATACTTCGATTTCGACTGTATAAATGAGCTTGGTGATGCTGTTTGCCTGACTCTTGCTATCGAGATTATGGGACGTTACAGCAACGTTATGCTGCTCAATAAAGAAGGAATTGTTGTAGACGCTATCAAGCGCGTCGACTGGGAAATGTCTTCTGTGCGCCCGATTTTGCCAGGCATACGTTATGAACTGCCTTCTGTACGTCCGGGAAGTTTGGATTTGTCGGCCGTTGAGCCGGAAGAATTGGCACAAGCTGTGTGCCACACACAAGAACCTACTCTTGCCAAGGCGTTGCTTGCAGTTTCGCACGGCACATCTCCGCTAATTTGCCGTGAGTTGGCACATTATGTCGGGCGTGGTGTCGATTTATCACCAAATGAATGCATCGGCGATAGATTTGACAGACTTGTTTTTGCATTGCGACGTGTAAAAACAGCCGTGCTTACCGGCAAAAACCGTGTGCCGTATATGTTGTTGCGTCGTGATCGTACGCCGATGGATTTTAGTTTTATGCCGATCACGCAATATGGTTTAGAGGCACTAGGTAGGGAAGAGGGCGGATTTTCGGCACTATTAGATGCATTTTATGAGCAACGTGATGCCGCAGAACGAATGAAACAGCGCTCACAGGATATTTTGCGTGTGTTAGTAACGACAACTGAGCGTGTTAACCGCAAGCTTGCGCATCAGCGCGAAGAGCTTGCCGCTTCCGCCAAACGTGAAGAAAAGCGCCTGATGGGGGATTTGCTCAACGCAAATATATATAGGGTAAAAAAAGGCGATACTACTGTTCAAGTTGAAAACTACTATGAGCCCGATTGTCCGACGGTGACCATCTCCTTAGATCCGCTTTTGACACCGTCGCAAAATGCTCAGCGATTTTACAAGGAATATCGCAAAGCGCAGACGGCAGAACGCATTTTGACCGAGCAGATCGCAGCCGGCGAGGAGGAAATACGCTATTTAGACTCAGTTTTTGACGCCCTTTCTCGCGCAAAAACGGCACACGATGTGGATGAATTGCGCTATGAATTGCAACTTGGTGGCTATATCCGCACAAATTCCAAGCAGAAGCGTACCGCATCAACGTCACCGCTACGCTTTGTTACGGATGATGGGTTCCTTGTGTTGGTTGGGCGCAACAACGTCCAAAATGATCAGCTTACTTTAAAGACCGCCAAGGGTAACGATATTTGGTTACACACCAAAAATATTCCCGGTTCACATGTGATCATTGTTACAAATGGGGAAGAGCCTCCCGAACGGAGCGTGGAGCAGGCGGCCATTTTAGCCGCTTATCATTCAAAAGCCGCCCAATCTACGCAGGTTCCTGTGGAGTATACGAAGGCACGCTATGTTCACAAACCAAACGGCGCGCGCCCCGGTATGGTTATCTATGACCACAATCAAACAGCGTATGTTACGCCTTCGACCGAGTTGGTTGAGAGGCTAAAAGAAAAATAATTTCTACTATTTTCGCCTCAATATGTGGAAAAACGCACATATTTATTAAACGAATTTTATATATTTTATAGAAAGTGTAAATTTTGCTTGACAATGTGCGCAAATTGAGGTAAACTTGTTATGTATCATATCCTAAGTGCGAGGTGGCAACGTGTATTCCTCTGCAAATTCTACGGAGTCTTTGTCAGATGAAGAACTGGTTGGCGCTTACACTTCCGGTGATGAATTGGCATTTGCACTGCTGGTTCAACGGTATGCGCCGTTGCTTCGCGCACAAAGCCGCTTTTTCTCCGTTTCTCCTTCGGAATATGAGGATCTGGAACAAGAGGGTCTCGTTGGACTTTTAGCCGCCGTTGATGCTTTTGATCCACAACGGAATAAAGCATTTCGCTCGTTTGCGTTGGTGTGCAGTCGCAACCGTATGCTTTCCTTGGTGCGTAGCCGTCATACGAACATTGAACCGATGTCGGATGAAGATCTTGCCGCTTTTCCTGATGAGTTGGAGGCGGATCCTGCGCTTCGTCTGCAAAAGCAAGAGGATACGGAGCATTTGCGCTCTTGGCTGCAAAGTCGACTTTCAGAGCTGGAGTATCCTGTTCTGTATTTGTTTTTGAACGGTCAGTCGTATGAGCAGATTGCCGAAACACTGTCGGTGACCGAAAAGGCTGTTGATAATGCGCTTCAACGCATTCGCAAAAAAATTGGTAAGGACTTTTTATAATTGTGCATAACGGGTTTCCGTTTGCTATATATGCCCGGGTAGCTTAAAGCAGAGCGTTGATTTCAAAGATGTCGGTGCGAGTCCGTCTATGGGCAAAAAACTATTTTTCTAAAGCGAGGTTAACATCATGTACGAAGACAAGACTCTCACTTGCAAAGAATGTGGCAATGAATTTGTGTTCACCGCCGGTGAGCAAGAGTTCTATGCTGAGAAAGGCTTTGTGAATGAGCCTCAGCGCTGCAAAGCTTGTCGTGACGCGCGCAAGAACGCTGCGAAGCCCGAGCGCGAGATGCATTCTGCCGTTTGCGCTAACTGCGGCAAAGAGTGCAAAGTTCCCTTCAAGCCCCGTGAGGATCGTCCTGTGTACTGCAGCGAGTGCTTTGCTGCTATGAAGCAGGAAGGCTAATTCTGGGGAACATTCTCACAGAAGATGCGTGAATTAAGGCTTACGGACACCGTAAGCCTTTTTCGCGTGTGCAGATATCTTAGGAGGTTTTATCTTGGAAGAGTTCTTTTCAAAAGCGTGGATTGTTATTAAACCGTATATAAGCTCCTTGCTTATATTGGTTATTGGCCATTTGGTTATTGTTTACATTGTGTATCTTCTAAAAAAGATACTTTCGCGTTCGCCGCTGGATGCTTCGCTGATCAAGTTTATTCGTAAATCGGCAAAAATTATTTTGCATATTATTCTGTTGCTGATGGTACTCAGCTCCCTGGGCATTTCAACTACCGGTCTTTTAACGGCGCTGTCTGCTGTTGCTGTTGGCGTTGGCGTTGCTTTAAAAGATTCATTAAGCAACATTGCAGGCGGTATTTTACTCTTGGTGTCTCCGCGTTTTGTGACCGGTGACTACATCGAGAGTGAAGGTGATGGCGGCACTGTTTTGAATGTGGATTTGTTGCACACAACCGTACGCACACCTGATGGTCGTCAGGTTAGTATCCCTAACGGTGTGTTGATCAATAGCCATATCGTCAATTATTCTCGCGAAAAATATCGTCGTTTTGAGCTGAATTTTTCGATTCCTTATAAAGCAGACGTAGAGAAAGCCAAAGATTTGGCCTTGCAAACGGTAACAAAGCATCCTCTTGTTGAAAAAGAAGAGCCGGACAAACCGTTTGTGCGTGTAGGTGGCTATGAGGAAGGTGCTGTGCGCATTACTATACGTGCCTGGTGCGAGAGCCAAAATTATTTTACTGCCTATTTTGATCTGTTGGAAAGTATACGCCTTGTTTTTCAAGAAAATGGTATTGAAATACCGTTTAAGCAGCTCGATGTACACATTCACGATGGCGAAAATAATAAATGAGAAAAAGCGGATAGCAAATGCTATCCGCTTTTTGTTAACTTATATTCGTTTTTCCACTTTGACATATTTTGTTTGGCCAAAGGATGTTATACGACCCTTCGGAAAAATCAACAGTGACCTCTATACCATTCGAGAATATGCTTTTTTGCTTTGTGAAATCACCGATGAAGCTATGAGATACCATTTTTTCAAAAGCGACACTTTCGTGCAACTGACAGGCGACTTTGCAGTCTTCCAGCAGGCTTTCGTTATCATCGGTATCGATATATGGCGTTCCTCCATTGAGCAGGCAATGCAGAAGACCGGACTCTCCTTTTGGAAGTCCCCATACGTTGTTTCCGAGTCCCCACGGAATGATCACGCTGTCGTGAAATACCAAATTGATCAGCGGCACACAGATGCCAAAGGGCTGAATGTGCAAATCATAGAAGAAATTATATATATACGGTGCGTGATGAACGATATCTAATGAGTCTGCAAACTCACCGACCAACTCCTCTGAACTGATGATCATATCGTTTTGGCGAATATAATCAAAGCATTCCTTGCGTTTTTTAACACATTGCTTGCGTGTCATGGAGTGATCAGGATGGAAGCATTCGTCCAAAATACAGGCGGAAAACACATCTAAATATGCACCATCCGGTTTGAGCCCAAGTGCAGTTAAGCCTTCGTAATTTCTCTTGACGAACGAAAGTGCTTGAGTTGCACAAAGTTGCGTTTCATATCCACCATACCAGATGGTTTCTTCCATAGAATGGGTAGAGCCGTCTCCGTGCATAACCGATTGTGATTCGTTAAAATCGGGCGACTTAAAATAAAAATCGCGATACTGATCGTGGTAAACAAGCAGATAGTCCAGTTCATGACATATTTTTATCACTTTTGCAAGCCCCTGCGTGCCACCTGCTTGCTGGTTGACGGGCAAAACGCGAGGAAAAAGGTTATCATATCCACCCAAGCTCCACCCATCAATATGAACGTATGCCTTGTCAATGCCGCGCTGTTTGCTGCTTTTGAGCGCGAGTGCTACATCGTTAAAGGTGGTGGTACCTGTGTTTTTATCGGGGTTTTGGTGGTTATAGTAGCTGCTTTCCGGTTCAATTTTATAGTGGATCATGGGAGGGGTTAATACAGGTCGACCGGGCATAGTGTTGAGATTTGGGTTAGCTTTGGCTTTTTGAGTGAGTGATACGATCGCATCATCGTTTTCAAGCTGCTCGCGGTACAGGTGGCAAAAATCCAAATAACTGACCTCATCATCAAAAAAACGAAGATACAATTGGCGTGTGTAGCCAATTTTCCCCAGTGAAGCGCGCCATTTAATTCTTACGGTAGTGCTCTCATTCATATAGTGATCATATAAGCAACAAGCATCATACGGCGTATCTGTAAACGCCATATAGCTACCGCTCTTGCTGACCTGTCCCCACCAAGGCATAGTGAAATCGCGCCCTGCATAGGAGCCATCAAACACGTTGTGTGCCTCACCTTCGCGGTCCAAGATCAACATACCTTGCATAATCGGTAAAACGGCATAGGCATCAGGGGAGAAGGCCTGTTTAATTGGTGCAGGCCAACATATGTCTTGGATACTATTGTCGCTATCATTTGGTTGCAGTGTAAGGGAAAGGCAAGCGTTTAAAGTGTAAATAAGAGAAAAGTGCTCATAGACGAAGGTTATCGATGGCGTATCGTTGCTAACAATCACTCTGGGTGGCATACCTTCGGTAAAATAATGCAATGCCCCATCTTTGTCAGTATAATAACAATGGGCATCTGTGTTACTCGCGAAAGATGAGTGCGCTGTTTTTACTGTGAATTGCTCACCAAACCGATCGATTTGTACCGATATCATATTATTTTTAATGGTGTACATATTATCACCTCGCCAAACTATATTATAGCACCCCAAATAAAAGATTGCAATAAAAAAGCCTATGAGGTTTTATCCTCATAGGCTTTTTTGCTGTTAATTACACACGCTTTGCGAGAACCTCGTTCTCATATTTGACGATCTCGTCAAACCAAGCAGAAGTAGCAGGCACGTTTTCACGACGGCAATACTCCTCCCAAATGTCACCAAAGGGCAGTGTTTTGACCTCTTCCTGCATGACCATCAGCTCGGTGAGCTTGCCGCTATCTTGCAGAGCGGCAAGCTTCTCGTTGGGAGTGCAAAGAGCGGAAAGCAGAGCTTTCTGCCAGCTGCGGAAACCAACGGTCCAGGCGGCGATACGGTTGATGCTGGCATCAAAATAGTCAAGAGCCATATAGACGCGATCCAGCGCGTTGCAACGCACGATCTCTTTTGCCATCTCTTTGGTCTCATCATCAAACAGCAACACGTGGTCGGAGTCCCAACGCACGCCGCGCGTGATGTGCAGAGCAATCTCGGGGAAGAAGCAAAGGAGCGCGGGGATCTTGTCGGAAACCACCTCGGTGGGATGGTAGTGGCCGTTGTCCATCAAAGGAAGGCAGCCTTCATGCGAAGCCGCAAAGGACAGGGTGAACTCGGCAGAGCCGGCGGTGAAGGATTCCACGCCGATGCCGAACACCTTAGATTCCACGCAGGGCTTCACGAGGTTGCGATCAAACGGCTCGGCCAAAATAGCCTCGATGGACTCCTTATAACGCATACGGGGACCCATACGGTCGGCAGGAATATCTTTGAAGCCGTCGCCGGTCCAAATGTTCATCACGCAGGGAACGCCGGTCTGTTCAGCAAAATACTGGGATATGCGCACGCAAGCCTTACCGTGCTCGATCCAGAATTTGCGAGTAGCCTCATCGGGGCTGGAAAGGGTCAGACCGTCTTTCACCATGGGGTGAGAGAAGAAGGTGGGGTTGAAGTCGATACCAATGTTATATTTTTTAGCAAGGTCAACCCACTTTTGGAAGTGCTTGGGCTCCAGCTTGTCGCGATCAGCAAACTCGCCATTTTCAAAAATAGCATAGCAGGCATGCACGTTGAGCTTTTTCTTGCCGGGGCAGAGGGAGAAGACCTTCTCCATATCCGCCATCAGCTCATCGGGAGTACGTGCTTTGCCGGGATAGTTACCGGTGGTCTGAATACCGCCGGTCAGAGGACCGTCGTGGTCAAAACCGATAACATCATCACCCTGCCAGCAGTGCAGAGAGACAGGGAGAGTTGCCAGTTTCGCGATAGCCGCATCGGTATCCACACCGAAAGCCGCATAACTGGCGCGAGCAGATTCGTAGCGAGACATAGTAAAAACCTCCTGTATAATAATTTTTAATTTACCTTGCGAACATCAAAGGAACGCGCAATGGTATCACGCGCATCTTCCAAAGTGGCAAACACACCGGTGGCCATCATCTGTACGGCCAGGTTGCCAAGCGCGGTGGCTTCAATAGGACCGGCGTATACATCCAAGCCGGTAGACTTGGCGGTCAAGCGGTTCAGGAAATCATCTTGGCAACCGCCGCCAACAATATGCAGACGAGAGTAGGTACGGTTGGTGATCTTTTCAACACCGCGCACAGCTTCGCCGTAGCATTTGGCCAAACCGATATAGATCACGCGAGCGACCTCGCCCACAGTTTCGGGCACTTGCTGATTGGTTTCAGCGCACAGGCTACGCACAGCTTCGATCATGCTGTCAGGCATGGTGAAACGAGGATCGTTCACGTCAATGACAGAAGCAATCGTGGCTTCTTCGGCCAGACGGGCGATATCGCTAAAGCTATACACCTTGTTATACTCGCGGCGAATGGACTGAATCATCCACAAGCCCATGATGTTTTTGAGGTAGCGATAACGATATTCCACACCACCTTCGTTGGTGAAGTTGCAAAGGCGGCTTTCTTCGGAGCAGTTGGCTTCCTTGCGCTCGGCGCCGATCAAAGACCAGGTGCCGGAGCTTATGTACAAGAAGTCATCATCAGTAGCCGGCACAGCGGCAACGGCAGAACCGGTATCGTGTGTGGCAGGGAGGATGACGGTGCAATCAAAACCGACCTCGTTCGCAATTTTCTCAGAGAAGTTGCCCACAGTGGTACCGGGCAGTTTCAATTCGCCAAACAGACGCGTGGGAATGCCAACACGCTCCATCAGTTCATAATCCCAATCATTGGTGGTAGCGTTGACCAGCTGACCGGTGGTGGCGTTCGTATATTCGTTGATCATCACACCGGTGAGCAGATAGTGGAAATAGTCGGGAAGCATCAAGAGACGCTCTGCTTTATCCAACAATTCAGGTTGCGTGAGCAACAAAGCTTTAAGCTGATATACCGTATTGAACAGCTGCTTTTGGATGCCGGTGCGTGCATACAGTTCCGCCTCTTCGATATCTTTGTACAGCTCGGCATCCATACCGTTTGTGCGGCTATCGCGATAGGCAACAGTATCACCAATGCGGTTGCCGTCTTTATCCAGCAGGGCAAAGTCCACGCCCCACGTGTCGATACCCATATAGCTGGGGACACGACCGATTTCTTTGCAGTGTTTGAGACCGGCGAGAATCTCGCCGAAGAGATACTCGGCATCCCAGCAAAGATGTCCGTTTTTGTTGACGAGCTTGTTCTCAAAACGCCAAACTTCTTCCAATTTGATTTTGCCGTCTTCGATCCAAGCCAGCATATGGCGGCCGCTCGAAGCACCAATATCAACTGCTAAATACAAATTTGACATGATTATCAGTCCTTTCATGAAAAATGCATAGAAACACAAATACATTATAATCGAGATCTTTTAAAAAAGCAAGGACGCTGTTTGACTAAAACAGCGTCCTTATTTGCAATTATCTTCCATTTTCTGCGTTTATCTTTCGCCTGCGGAATTCTTTGGGTGAAAGTGCAAATTGTTTACGAAACTTACGATGAAAATAACTGGTATTTTCATAACCGACTGTTTCAATAATCGCATTGACGGGCAGATCGGTTTCTGTTAAAAGCTGTACGGCACATTGGAACCGCTTTTGTTGCAAGAGTTCTTTGAAAGTTAAGCCGGTTTCTTTTTTAATAATGCGGCTCAGTCGATATAGCGGTTGATGTAGTTGTTCGGCAAGCTCTGACAAGTTAGCGGCGCGATAGTGTTCTTCAATATAGTGAAGAACGGAAAGCGTAAGAGCACTGTCGGGGCGTTCGAGCTCATCGGTCTGCAGACGGTCTACATATTTGATCAGCTGTGTAAACAGCAACCCCATTGTCATCGAGAGCAGAGAATCGTCAGCGTTGTGTTCACCTGAAAGGGTGTTCCATAGCAGATTTTCCACCAAATTCTGTACAGGAGGCACATCGGCAACACGAAAGTGGAGCACCTGCGAGTGATCTCCCTTTTGTCGCAATACGTCAATGAGAAAACTGCGCAAAACGTTTTCGGTCTGCATCCAGCCCATTGTGCGGTTAAAAAACTCCGGCCGCACCATAATATTGACCGCCACATCCTGTTCACCTGCAGATAAAATGCGATGCGAAATGCGCGGCCCCAAAAGCAGGAGTTCACCTTGCTCCAGTTTTATAGTGGAGGTGTGATCAATGATGTGGGTGGTAGTTCCCTTGCACATATATACCATTTCCACATAGTTGTGCGAGTGATCAGGGAACTCCACAAATCGTGTGTGTGTGCGCACTTGTAAAAGACGACCTGCCAGCATCTTTTCGCTGTCAATTACAAAGGTATTGCCGCTGACATAAGTGTCCTTATCCAATAATTTCCCCGATAGAATGGATTGTTCTTCAGGGGAAATTTGAGAAAGAAAGGCAAGCAATTTGGCATCCAAAGCGGTCACCCTTCCGTTGTGGTATCGTCGCAAAACAGCGATAGATTATCACGAATATAGGGAACACAGGCGGCAAGGGGGTTCTCGGATTCAACAGCCTGCAAAAATGCATCATCAGCCTGTTTGATAGTATCGGCATTATCTGCAGAAATAGCTGTAGACACGGCAGCGGCGCACCCGTGTGCACCGACAGCGGTAAAAGCATCTACGGCCATTTCGCCAAAAGCCCGGTCAGGAGTTTTCAGCAAAACAGCAAAACCGTTTTGACGCACAGAATGTGTGAATAGCCACACGCAATATACACTGCATCGCGCTTCGCCCAATGCAGGAATCGTCAGATATGGCTGTGGATTACGCTTGTCCGTCTTGCTGAGCAAGTTTTGTATTACAGCCGAAAGAAGCTCCTCATCGGGGATGGCGTTAAGCTGTTCTTCGGTTAGATGTTCATAAGGCGTTTTATGCTTCGTTTCGGGCTTTTTGCGATTGAGGTACCAAAGGTAGCCGCCAACCAGCACAGCGAGCAAAATTAAAACGATCAGGCGTACACGCTCCGAAGAGGCGGACAAAGATAATAACATTGGCATTATTTATTCTCCTTTTTCAGTTACCAGCAAGCGGTAAACTTCACTTTTCTTGAGTTGACAATCTGACGCCGCACGCTTGGCCGCTTCGGAAACAGAAGCACCTTCCTGCATATACATTTTGGCAAGCGTCACAGCTTGTTCAATAGGGGAGGCGGCTTTTTCGGTAGGTGTAGCACCCGACAACACCAGTACATATTCGCCTCTTGGAGGCTTCTCAGCCAAAAGCGCAAGTGCTTTTGAAACAGTTGTACTTACCACTTCTTCGTGGATTTTAGTCAATTCACGCGCCAAAACAATTGCGCGGTCACCAAAGAATTCCTCAAAATCGTGCAGTGTGTTTTCCAACTTGTGCGGTGCTTCATAAAACACCATGGTGCGCTGTTCGTCTTGCAAACTTTTTAAATGCTCGCGCCGCTCTTTTTTATCGGTTGACAAGAACCCTTCAAAAGTGAAGCGTCGCGTTGACAGACCGGAAAGTGCCAATGCTGTTGTCACTGCTGTAGGACCGGGGCAACAGGTGACAGTGATGCCTTCACGGCGGCACAATGCCACCAAATCTTCGCCGGGGTCAGAAATAGCAGGCATTCCTGCATCTGTGACAAGTACCGCCGTCTCTCCATTTTGAATACGGGCGCAAATTTGAGGGCCGCGCTCCGCTTTGTTGTGTTCAAAATAGCTCACAAGCGGCTTTTTGATGCCAAAGTGATTAAGCAGATGACTGCTCACACGCGTATCCTCGGCGGCGATAAAGTCGCATTGTTCCAAAGCTTCACGTGCACGTGGTGAAAAATCAGCAAGATTGCCGATGGGGGTTCCTATTAAAATGAGTTGACCGCTCATAGCGAACTCTCCTTGAAGAATGGTGCATAAATTTGCTTATATAAAGGCGTTGGGACGCCATTTTCTTGCAGTATCCACTTTGTGGCAAAAACAGTATCCGTTGGTGCTTTTGTAGCCTCGCAAAGCCACAAAAACGGTTCATTTTGGATGCTGTGAAAAACAGTTATCGACTTGCGTATAAACAGACCTTGTGCTGCGAGTTGCGTTTTTAGGTGCTCAATATTTTCGGGACGGTGACAAAAGCAAAATCGTCCGTTTTTATCAAGAATTCGTGTAACAGTTTGACACAGTTCCTCAAAAGTGCAACCAACACCCTCTTGACGTGCCAAACGGCGCGCATAGCTCATAGTATGTTTTTGGCTTACTTCAGAGAAAAACGGCGGATTACTGACGACCAGTGAAAACGGTTTTTGGGGTATCCATTTACGAAAATCGGCCGTGATAAATTGCAACTTTGTCGGGGTGTTGAGTGCTTGCAAGCTTTCCGTCGCCAAAGCTATGGCGTCTGCTTGACAGTCAACTCCTGTTACGTTGATGTCAAGTCTGTCACGTGCCCACAAAAAGGGGATAATACCGCATCCTGTACCTAAATCGCAGCCATGCTCGCCGCTTTTAGGACTTGCGAAATATGCCAAAAGCACAGCGTCAGTGCCAAAAGTATGCTCTTTTGATGTGGCAATGGAAATGTCATTTCCAAGTGGTAGCCAACGGACGGGCATGCGTTTTCACCTCAAAAACAAATTACCGGACGGCAAAGAAGTGCCGTCCGGTAAAGGGGCATGTACAGGACGGAAAACCGTCGTTTGCCAATTAGTCCGCCTGAGGAGCGCTCACGGGACAAGCGTCGGCACAGCTGCCGCAATCAATGCAGGTGTCTGCATCGATAACATATTTGCCATCGCCTTCGGAGATCGCAGAAACGGGGCAAGCGTCAACGCAAGCACCGCACATGATGCAATCATCGGAAATTTTGTACGCCATTTTGAAGCACCTCCTTTACGATTAACAACTAATATAATAGCACACTTCGCAAAAAATGCAAGTACCAAAAAGGTGAAAGAAAAAAATGTTGTCCTTAGTTACCGCCTTCTTCCGAAAGTTCCTCGGAATTATCGGATTCGGCGCGTGGTGTGCCGCCTTTATTGTCACGAATAACCTTGACATGATTGACGGGCATCAAAACAGGGGGTGAGTCAGGTGACTTATCCAATCTCACACGCACAGTGCCTGCCAGTAAGTTGAGTTCTTGTACGATGCCGCGGCCTTCGTCGGTGTTCACCAAAGCACCAACACGAGGTGAGGCCTTGATGAGTGCCTCATAGGTGTCTTGCTCATATTTCAGACAGCACATCAAACGACCGCAGGTGCCGGAAATCTTGGTGGGGTTGAGAGAAAGCCCCTGCTCCTTTGCCATCTTAATAGAAACAGGCTGGAAATCGGGAAGAAATTGCGTACAGCAGAAGGGGCGCCCGCAGATGCCAAGACCGCCGAGCATTTTGGCCTCATCACGCACACCGATTTGACGCAATTCAATACGGGTATGGAACACGGAGGCAAGATCTTTTACAAGGCCGCGGAAATCCACACGCCCATCCGCTGTGAAATAAAACAAGATTTTTGAGCCGTCGAAAGCATATTCCACATCTACCAGTTTCATATCCAGCTTGTGCTGTAGGATCTTCTCCTGGCATATATGAAGTGCTTTTTCTTCCTTGGCGGCATTTTCTTTCATGCGTGCAACGTCATTTGGCGTCGCAGGACGCAGAACAGGTTTAAGCGGTTTAACGATGGTGCTGTCTGACGCTTCTTGATTGGGAAGCACGACCTCACCGCATTCTTCACCGCGCGAAGTTTCTACAACCGCTAAGCTACCTTTTTCTAATATGAAATCGCACGGATCAAAATAATATACTTTTCCGGTATTCTTAAAGCGAATACCAACAATATTTGCCATATAGACCTCCTTATTTATCGCCCAACTGCCGCACGCAGTTGCGCACAAAAACGCGTGATCAATAACGCGGTATTCATATTTTTAAAGCGATACTGTTGTGTTTCTTCGATAACTTCCATCAACTTCGTCAGCTGTAACATGGTAACACGCGCTGACAATTCTTCGGCCACAGCCGGAACAGGGGACAGGCGTGTAGAATGATTGCTCCTTTGCGCTAAAGAATCGCGAAAAACAAGCATTAAAGCCGAAAGCACCCCATCCAGTAGGGCTTTGTTTTGCAAAAGCGGAGCTGTGCATTTGAGCAGTGCCAGCTCATTAGGAGCAGTTAATCCATCAACTAACGATGGCAAAATATCAAGCACCTCGCGATAATCATCGCCTTGCAAACCATCCAGCGTTTGACCGATATATCCACCAAAAACAGAGAAAGCCTTTTTGATTTCTTCGACCGGCTGATCGGGTAATTGCCTTTGCAGAACGGGCAGTGCTTCGTCCAGCGAAACTGCCTCCAAGGGCAATGCAAGGGCGCGTGACTGTATCGTCTGTAAAAGTTGCAATCGACTTTCACAAGTAAGGATGAACAGGACGTGTGCAGGCGGCTCTTCTAACACTTTTAACAGGGTGTTTTGTGCACGCTCGGTCATACACTGTGCATCTGCCAATACAAAAACACGCTTTTGCGCCTCATTAGGCAGAATATATGCCTCATCGCGAATGCGTAGGATCGTTTCCAAATGCAAAGAACGCGCTGTACCATCACCGCAATAAAAGGAAATGTCAGGATGCACATCCAAAAAAGCTTTGCGGCAGTGGGCACATTCTCCGCAAGGGCGCTCGGCAACACTTTCACATACGGCGGCTGCGGCGATAATACGGGCGAGTGTCTTTTTACCGCTACCTTTTGCACCTTCTAATAACAGTGCATGTGGAAAGTGGCGAGAATCCACAAAAGAGGAGATTTGTCGTTTAATAGCGGCATTGCCAGCAAAATCATTCCAGCGCATATTACAATTTCTCGTAACGTTCGACGTTCAGCACAAAAACAGTAGCGCCGCCAACGGTAACTTCCATCGGGAACGAAGAGTAGGAAGAAGTACCATAAGTGGTGCTGGGAACCATCTGCGAACGCTTTTTGGAGTGCTTCTCAATAATAGACATGGCCTCGTCGATGCGCGATTCGTCAACACCGAGCAAAAAGGTGGTGTTGCCGGACATCAAAAAACCGCCGGTAGTGGCCAGCTTCGTAACAGAAAAGCCTTTTTTGGTCAACGCCGAGGAGACGGCATTGCTGTCATCCTTATTAACAATAGCCATAATCAGTTTCATAACAGATTCCTCCAATCAATTCGCCATATATACACGAACCATTATATCGCAAAACGCCTTGATTTTCAAGGCGTTTTACAAAAATAATATACGCAAAGTGAAATGTTATTCCTTTGGGTAAAGAATGCGCCAGTTTCGCTGTAAAACCTTTTCGCCGCGCCAGCCGTATGGCTTATTTTTGAGGTCGTCACCGGAAGGAATGCCATCAAGCCAAGGAGAAAAGCTGTCAAACCCGCAAAATGGCTCGCAGATGGCGCCTTTGTTAAGGGGACAGACCTCCTGACAACGGTCACAACCCCACAGAAGTCCATTCTCTTTCAGGTGTTTTTCCTCGTCAGAAGTAAGCTCGCCTTTTCGCTGTGTTATGTCAGACAAGCATAAAAGTCGGTCAGGCGATTGCTTTTTAGCAGATAAAGCACCGGTAGGACAGGCCTTCTTACAAGCTCCACAGTGCAAACACTCCCTTATGGGGGTATTTGTAATATTTACCGGCGCATCGGTTACGATTGTACCGATAAAAACATAAGATCCGAAGGTTTCGTGGATCAGTAAACCGTTATCTCCAATGACACCGAGCCCTGCAAGGGCGGCTGAGCGCACTTCAGGAATAGGTGAGTTATCGACAAATGCTGTAAAGTTATATCCCATTACAGATGAAAGATGCACGCAGATGTCATTTAGACAATCACCGACTACATGGTGGTAGTCAGAAACACAAGCATACCGAGAAAGATTGCGCGCTGAAACATCAGAAAATTGGTAAGGAAACAGGCAAACAATGACTGATTTGGGATTCTGGGGCAAGCGTGCCGCCGCGCGGCATTCTATTAAATGCTCTTTTATGGCATCATAGGTACAGAAACTGTAAAGCGAAATGCCTTTACGCCTGAGAGCGCCTTCGATTGTTGCCTTCATTTTCTCACCTCATCTTCTGACACACATATCATATCATCCGACAATCAAAAAGTCAAACCGTGTAATAAATTGTTGCAAATTATTTACAACATGCTATAATTGAAGGCGTTAGGAGATGGTCCTGTGAGGAAACGCTTAGAAATGGATATGTGTAATGGCCCGCTTCTTAAAAAGGTGTGGGCGTTTTCTATACCGCTGATGCTTTCCGGCATTTTGCAACTGCTTTTTAATATGGTCGATATGGTCGTTGTTGGCCGATTTGTTAACAGCGCCGCACTTGCGGCGGTTGGCTCGACCGGCTCAATGGTCAACCTGATTGTCAACCTGTTTATGGGACTTTCTGTTGGAGCCGGCGTTGTTGTGGCACAACGGTTTGGTGCTTCAGATACACGTGGTGTCAGTGATACGGTGCACACCTCGATGCTTTTCAGCGTTATCGGTGGAATCGTTGTCGGTATCATTGGCCTATTTGTTTCACGCCCACTTCTTGTATTGATGCAAACCCCCGAGGGGGAAGTGCTGGATATGGCACATCTCTACGTTTTTATTTATTTTTGCGGTTTGCCTGCTATCGGTATTTATAACTTTGGCGCTTCCATTTTGCGTGCAGTTGGCGATACACGCCGGCCTATGATTTTCTTGATACTGTCGGGCCTACTAAATTTAGCACTCAACCTCTTTTTTGTTCTTGCATTGCCTCATCTTCTTTCTATGGAATCGTTGCCATGGTGGTGGGGTGTTACCGGTGTTGCTGTCGCCACTGTACTATCTCAATGTTTGGCGGCGTTTTTGACTGTGCGCTGTCTAATGCATACAGATGGCTGTTTCCGCCTGTATATACGCGAGCTGCGACTACATCCAAGGGTTCTCAAGACTATAACGCGCATTGGTATGCCGGCTGGCATACAGGGTGCTTTGTTCTCGGTATCCAATATGCTTATTCAGTCTTCTATTAATTTTTTTGGTACCGAAATGATGGCAGGAAACACTGCGGCTTCCAATATTGACGGCTTTGCTTATGTGGCACTAAATGCCTTTTCGCAAGCCGCTATCACCTTTACCGGTCAAAATTTTGGCGCTAAAAAACTTACGCGTGTGCCACGCGTGTTGCTGTCTTGTGCAGGGTCTGTAACCGTGCTGGGTATTGTGCTTTCAGCGGCTATTTTCTTATTAAGATACCCGCTTCTGTCGCTTTATGATACCGACACGGAGGTTATTAACGCAGGTATTGTACGACTCACCTGGGTGCTTATTCCATATTTCCTGTGTGGAATGATGGAAACTGTTGTCGGCGTGCTACGTGGACTTGGCCGTTCGGTTATGCCGATGATCGTATCGCTTCTTGGATCCTGTGTTTTTCGAATTATTTGGATATATACAGTTTTTGAGATTCACAAGAAATTTTGGGTTATTTTTGTATCATATCCCATTTCCTGGGCCATCACCACTGCGGTACATTTTATTTGCTTTGCTATTGTTTATAAATTGGAAAAGAAAAAAGCGCTTACTGATGAATTCACTTAAGGGAGCTACATTATGCGTATTATGGCAATTGACTTAGGGCTAGCACGCACGGGCTTGGCCATTTGTGACGCTACCGAATTGTTAGCCTCGCCACTGGAAACGATCAATCAATACTACTCCGAAAAGCTGTTGCAACGGGTGGTTAATATTGTTACGGCGCAAAAACCCGAGCTGATCGTTGTTGGGCACCCACGCAATATGGATGGAAGCTGTGGCGAGAGCGCTAAACGCGCTGAGGAATTTGCCAAGCAATTGGAAACTGCTACAAATGTGAAAACGGTTTTGTGGGACGAGCGTATGACGACTGTTACGGCTATTGGTTACCTGAACGAAGCTGATGTGCGCGGTAAAAAACGCAAGGCAGTAGTTGACACTGTGGCGGCTACCATTATTTTGCAGGACTATCTTGACCATCGGCGTATGCAACGCGAAAAAGATGAATCCAATTAAAAATGCCGGCTGAAATCAGCCGGCA
>JAZSHG010000173.1:0-7964 GCA_045533135.1 Acutalibacteraceae bacterium | reverse complement strand
GGAGCATGAGATCGAGAAGCTGGAGAAATTCATGGGTGGTATCCAGGATATGAAGAAGCTCCCCGGTGCTCTCTTCATCGTTGACCCCCGCAAGGAGAAGATCGCTGTTTCCGAAGCGAAGAAACTGGGTATCCCTGTTGTTGCTATCGTGGATACCAACTGCGATCCCGACGAAGTTGACTATGTCATCCCCGGCAACGACGACGCTATCCGCGCTGTCAAGCTGATCGCCGGCACCATGGCCGATGCGATCATCGAAGGCCGTCAGGGCGAGACTGTTGCTGAAGAGGCACAGGCTGAAGCCGCTGAGGAAGTCGCTGAATAATTTCGAACAATAACAAGGGGGATATAATTATGGCTTTCACTGCTAAAGATGTTGTCGCTCTGCGTGAGCGCACCGGCGTTGGCATGATGGACTGCAAAAAAGCGTTGATCGATGCTGACGGCGATATGGAAAAGGCTGTTGATATTCTGCGTGAGAAGGGCTTGGCCAAACAGGCGAAGAAAGCTTCCCGCGTGGCGGCTGAAGGTGTGGCTTTTGCTACTGTCGATGCCGATAAGAAGGTTGGCGTGCTGGTCGAAGTTAACTCCGAGACCGACTTCGCTGCCAAGAGCGATAAGTTTATCGCGTTCGTGAATCTGGTTGCCCAGACCATCATCGACGCTAACCCTGCTGATGTGGATGCTCTGATGGCGACCACCACCGCTACCGGCGATACGCTGGCGGATGTCCTGCGTGATCAGGTCATGGTGATCGGCGAAAACCTGAGCGTGCGCCGCTTCGTACGTTACGAGGGCGATTGCGTTTCCTACGTTCACGGCGGCGGCCGTATCGGCGTGCTGGTGAAGTTTGAGGCTGATGCCACTGCTTCCGGCAGCCAAGCGCTTGTCGATTGCGGTAAGGATGTGGCTATGCAGATCGCGGCTCTCAACGGTGCCTATTTGGACAAAACCACTGTTCCTGCGGCAGATGTTGAGCGTGAGAAAGAAGTGCAGTTGGCTCTGATTAAAAACGATCCCAAGAATGCCAACAAACCCGAGAACATCCTCGAGAAGATGATCGCAGGCAAGATGAACAAGTTCTACGAAGAGAACTGCGTTATGCAGCAGGCTTTCGTCAAGAACGGCGACATCAGCGTTGCTCAGTATGTTGAGGATTGCGCTAAGTCTGTCGGCGGCCAGATGAAGGTTGTGGAGTTCACCCGCTTTGAAAAGGGCGAAGGCATCGCGAAGCGTGAGGACGACTTTGCTTCTGAAGTTGCCAGCATGATGAAATAATCACACTGCTCTTATAGGCGGGAAGCGCAAGCTTCCCGCCTTTTTTATGAGGTGATAGGCTATGAAGATCATTGCCCGAATCCATACAGATTTCCCAGAAAAATTTGGCATTCCGCGGCAAAGCGGTTTGGCCGATGCGCTGACAGCAACGGTTGTTTTTGAGCCGGAATATCGCAACACCGATGCTTTGCGCGGACTTGAGGATTTCTCGCACATTTGGCTCATTTGGCAGTTTTCCGAGGCTATTCGCGATACTTGGTCACCGACAGTGCGCCCACCGCGTTTGGGAGGGAACGCGCGCATGGGTGTGTTTGCCACCCGATCTCCCTTTCGCCCCAATCCGATAGGTCTTTCTTCGGTGCGCCTGCGTGAGATTCTCTACGATACCGTGCAAGGCCCCGTTTTGATCGTAGAAGGTGCAGATCTGATGGATGGCACACCGATCTATGACATTAAGCCATACCTGCCCATCACCGATTGCCACGCCGATGCAAAGGGTGGCTTTTCGGATGAGAAAAGCGGATATGGATTGGATGTTATATTCCCTGGAACATTACAACAATCCTTACCTTTGGATAAACTGAAGGGGTTACAGCAGATTTTGTCCCAGGATCCGCGCCCTGCTTATCAAGATGATCCCACACGTGAATATAAGCTGTCGTATGCAGGATTTCGCGTTGTGTTCCAAGTTGAAAATGATATTTTAACCGTAAAAAAGGTGGAGAAGGAATAACCCTCTCCACCTTTTATTATAAGAACAGGCGCAGTTTATCCATCAAATCCTGCTCCAAAGTGATAAGACGTGTGCACATATCCAAAGCTTTTTGCGATGCGTTCTTATACTGGTTGACATATTCGCTTAAGCTTTTGATACCCATATTACAACCGTCAATCATCAACGAGGCGACTTGATGGTCAGAGTAATCGATCATCATTTTGAAATCCGTCATCATCTTGGCCCAAAAACTGCTCATTTTTGAAGGCTCTTCGCTCGGCTCTTCGTATTCGTTGAGCAGATCGTGTAGTTTATTTCCCAAAGCTTCGTGATCTTCAAGAGATTTTGTCAGCAACTTATGCAGTTCTTCACTTCTGGTGTCATCCAACACCTGACGCAAGCTTTTGACCGCCATTTTGGTGCCGGCGTCACATTCTTTAAGCAACAAGATCGTATCTTTTGTTTCTTGTATTGCAGGCATAACTAAAACCACCTTTCACGGTCATTGTAACCGAAAAGGTGGTTTTTATACGCCGGTTAGGTCAAAAGTAGGCACGTATTGTGTACCATCGCTGTGGTGCTGTTGAATATATCCGTTGATGCCGAGCTCTTCGACAAAATCTTTAATCTTGCGACATTCCCGTAGCGTTAGCGGTCGGTCAAGAGGGGACGGTAGATTGCCAAACGGCGTGTATTGCAGCAAAACGCTGATGTAGGTGCCTCTCGGCAGATGATCGTGAAGCCACGTCAACACTTCCATCGAGGCGCGTGTATGACCGGGCAAAACCAAATGCCGCACAATCGTCCCTTTTTGAGCGATGCCGGCTGCATCCAACTGCACAGGTCCTGTCTGTCGTGCCATTTCCAGCACAGCCTTTGTGGCGTGAGTGGCGTAATCGGCAACACCGGATAGAGATAAAGACAAATTGTCATCCAGATATTTTAGATCCGGTAGATAAACGTCGATATATCCCTCCAATGCGCGCAAGGTCGAGAGGGATTCATAGCCGCTGGAATTGTATACAATTGGCACAGGTGGGCGATAAATGTCCAATGCCTGCCGAATGGCCAGGGCGAAGTGGGTGGGGTTGACCAAATTGATATTGTGCGCTCCCTGTGCAACCAACTCGCGAAAGATTTCTGCCAAACGCTCAACAGAAACCGTCTTGCCAAAGTCTTCTTGGCTAATGCTATGATTTTGACAAAAGCGGCAGTTAAGAGGACAGCCCGAGAAAAATATGGTGCCCGAACCGTTTGTGCCGCTGATGCAAGGCTCTTCGCCAAAGTGAAGTGCCGCACGTGCAATGCGTGGAAGGGCTGGGGAACGGCAGATGCCATCGCCACTTTCGTCAAGGCGTAAAGCTTTACACTTGCGCGGGCAAAGGGAACAAAGCATATCATTCCCTCCAAGATGCCGCCAAACGCAGCAAGGCGTCACGCTCATTTGGGCAACGCTGTGCCATCACTTCCTGCAAGAGGTGTTCCAAAGCATCGCCAAGCGGTGCGCCCGGTGTGTATCCCAAGGCCAACAGATCATTGCCGTTAACAGCCAGCGTTTTGAGCGAATAACACGTACCGCGCGCAATGAGCTCTTCAGCCATCGTATAAAGGCGATCTGCATTGGAAATACGGAAGCGCACAAGCGCGGATTTGGCAGAGTCATCGGCTTTTTGCAACAGAATAAGTTGCAAAAGCGCCTCGTCTCCTAAACGATTCAGCCAGCGAGTAAGGCACGGCTCGGTAGGCTCTAAATCGGCATCGTGGTGGCGAATCAGCAGTGTCACGCGCTCAATGAGCTTATTACCGGCGCGCAACCTTCGCAAAATTTGTTCCGCCATCTGTGCACTTGTCTTTTCGTGACCGTAAAAATGCGCCTGGCGTTGTGTGTCAAGTGTAAAGGCCTTTGGCTTGCCAATGTCGTGTAGCAGCATAGCCCAACGCAGATAGGCGCAAGAGGGAAGTGCCGCCAAAGCGCGCACGGTGTGTTCATAAACATCAAAATTATGATAAGGCGTTTCTTGTGCAAATCCAACGCAATCAAGCAGTTCGGGGATGCAGATGCCGATAACATCGGCAAAATCGGTCAAAACAGCGCGTACACCGTCGCCGCAAAGTAGTTTGGTCAGTTCGCTATACACGCGTTCTGCGGCGACTGTGCGCAAAAGTGTGCGCTGTTGGTGAATGGCGGCGGCCGTCTGCGGCTCAATGCGAAAACCCAGCGCAGATGCGAAACGCAATGCGCGCAAAATGCGCAAGGCATCCTCCTCGAAACGTTGGGTAGGGATACCGACACAACGCAGTTGACGCCGTCCTAAATCCTGTTGTCCGCCGAAAAAGTCGATAACACCGGTGTTGGGGTGATAGGCCATAGCATTGATGGTGAAATCACGACGCGCCAAATCCTCTTTCAGATCCAGTGTGAAGCGCACGGTATCAGGATGACGATGATCAGAATACCCACTTTCCACACGAAAGGTGGTGATTTCTACAGCTTGATTGTCTTGCACAGCGGTAACTGTACCGTGGGCAAGCCCTGTGTCCACTATGTGATACCCATAAAGAGCCTTTTTAACTTGTTCGGGCGACGCAGAGGTGGTGATATCCCAATCAACAGGTTGCCGACCGCACAGCGAATCACGCACACAGCCGCCCACCAAATAGGCCTCAAAGCCACTATTGTTGAGCGTTTGCAGTAAAGAGGCAGGAAAGGCAGGGACAGCTATTTTCAATGGGAATCACCTCGCAAAAAGCTTGATATCCATATTTTATCACATTTTTTCAAAAAAGCAACATCCGCCTGCCATATTGTGGCAAGCGGAAGAAAAAAGTATGTTTATACGGCCTCGATGACCTTGAATCCATATCCCCAAACGGTATGAATCTTCAAATTTGTTGCGGAAAGTTTGCGGCGCAGGCGCCTGATGGTGTCATCTGCCATGCGTGTGCCGTTATGATTTTCACAGCCCCAAACGGCAGGCAAAAGCTCGTTGCGGGAAACGGCGCGGTCGCTATGGCGTATCAAATAGGAGAGAACAGCAAATTCAGTTGGAGTAAGATGGATATGCTGCCCATTTTGATCGGTGACATTAATATTGTCAACGTCAATGGTTAAACCACCCATATGTAAAAAGCGCGTACTCTTCTCTGTGTGACAAACAAGCGCCACATCTGCGTGAAGGGTTGTATTTATCTCACCCTCTGCCACATCGGCATAGGAGAAGGTGTATCCATTTTGTTTGAGTGCGGTCAACACGGTTTCCAATAAGCGGTTATCGTCACCGTGTATATACAACATTTTGGCCATACAAAAACCTCCGTTATTTTCCAATTCCTTATACAAGAATTGTAACGGAGGTCTGTGTATAAATTGTTAAGAAAACTAAAATAAACTGCAAAACATTATTTGCCGAAAGAGGCCAACAGTCGTTGCTTCTCGTCCCACAGCTTTTGTGAGAGGTCAACATAGTAGGCATGAGGGTTTTCAAAGCGTACCACTTCATCCCACAGGGTGGCAATTTGCTGACGGCAATACGTCTGTATCGTTTGAATATCAGGACAGGTGTAGACGCACCGGCCCTTGTCAAACAGCCGTACCTGCAACGGCATAGCGGTGAAATCGGTCACCAGTTTACGCTTCCAAACGTGCTCGGGATCGAAGATCTCATACGGCTGGCTATCGTCGATGATCTCATCGTGCATGGTGATAACATCTGCGATAGCATTGCCGCTTTCACGGTCACAAAGGCGCCATACTTTTTTGAAACCGGGGTTGGTGATCTTGGCAACATTTTCGCTGACCTTGATGCGCGGTACGATGTTGCCGTCTTGTTCCACTGCCGCCAACTTGTAAACGCCGCCGAAAACCGGATCGCTGGAAGCGGTGATCAAGCGTTCACCAACGCCAAAGCTGGTCACTTCGGCACCTTGGCGGATCATATCGCGAATAATATACTCATCCAGCGAATTGGAAGCCACGATGCCGCAATCGGGGAAGCCGGCATCGTCTAACATCTTGCGCGCTTTTTTGCTCAAATAGGTGATATCGCCAGAGTCGATGCGAATGCCCTTCGGGCGAAAACCGCGCGGAAGAAGCTCTTCCTTGAACACTTTGATAGCATTGGGAACACCGGATTTGAGCACGCTGTAGGTATCCACCAATAAAACACAACTGGCAGGGTAGCTACGCGCATAGGCGCGAAACGCCTCCAATTCCGAGTCAAACAACTGTACCCAGCTGTGTGCCATGGTACCGGTAGCAGGAATGCCGAATTCGCGATCAGCGATAGCGCAGGCGGTGGCGGCGCAACCGCCGATATAGGCCGCACGAGCGCCGTAAACAGCTCCGTCATAGCCTTGAGCGCGGCGCGAGCCAAACTCCATCACAGCGCGACCGTCTGCTGCGCGCGCGATGCGGCTGGCTTTGGTAGCAATTAGAGATTGATGGTTGATAGAGAGCAGTACCATCGTTTCGATAAATTGCGCCTGAATGGCAGGACCGCGTACAGTGACAATCGGTTCATAGGGAAATATCGGTGTGCCTTCGGGTACCGCCCATACATCACAGCTGAATTGGAAATGGGCAAGATAGTCCAAAAAGGCATCACAGAACAGATTTTTATTGCGCAGATAGGCAATGTCATCGTCCGTGAATTTTAGGTTAGAGAGATAGTGTATAAGCTGTTCCACACCTGCCATAATAGCATAACCGCCGTTATCGGGGACACGGCGGAAGAACATATCAAAGTATACAATAGACTCACCTTTGCCGCTTTCCAAAAAGCCATTGGCCATTGTCAATTCGTAAAAATCAGTGAGCATTGTCAGATTGTTGCAGGCATAGTTGGTATTCATACGAACGACCTCCCAAGTGGTGAATTGAGTATATTATAGTCTAAAATATTCGAAAAATCAATACTGAGAAGAAGGATAACAAAAAAGAGCCGTAATCCTACGGCTCTTTCAGTATTCATATTACAGGGCGCGAACGACCTTACCGGAACGCAAGCAACGGGTGCAGGCGTATACGTGAGTCGGGGAGCCGTTCACCATCGCTTTCACACGACGCACATTGGCTTTCCAAGTTCTGTTCGCACGTCTGTGGGAGTGGGAAACACGAATACCGAAGCTAACTCCCTTGCCGCAGAAATCACACTTTGCCATATTGTCTGCACCTCCTTTTGTATGTGTGTATTTACGCAACAGAAATATAATAACAGAAAGGTTGTAAAAAAGCAAGTGTTTTTTTGAAGTTTCTGCGAAAAGTTATAAATGTTTGTAGACAAGCAGGAAATGTCGAGAAAAAATGGCGATTTAACTCTTGACAAAACAGCGAAATTGAGATATGATAATCAAGCGCTTTGCGATAGCAACGCGTTATGGGGGCGTAGCTCAGCTGGGAGAGCGTACGGTTCGCATCCGTAAGGTCGAGAGTTCGATCCTCTTCGTCTCCACCAAACAAGTTAAAGGCGAACCCATTTCCTTTGGGAGATGGATTCGCCTTTATCGTTTATTTCTAAATCTACATTAGCAAAGCCACAGGCGGTTTCCAGCCTGTGGCTTTGTGTTTTTGGGTATCCCTTAGTTTTTATCACTATGATTCAGTTCAGTTTGTTTCACTTTAAGGCCATCTTGCCCACTGTTAAGCAATGCGAAGACCAATGCGGTTATGCATCCGGACAACAGGATCACCAACAAATCTATCGGAGCAAAGACGATGCCGGGTAACCCATCAAAAAGCAAGCCCGAGCCAAAGATATATAAATGTCCGTTAAGCAGGAACATTTCTGCAATATACATAAGGAGGGTCATCACGGCGGACGAAATCGCCGGAACCCAAATTGACACAAGCTTCCGCTTTCCCAAAAGGAAGGAGCCCAGGAACACGCCCACAGTTACACCGAGCAGAATGAAGAAAACGGTCATTAAGGAAGCAGACAGAGGAGAAACCTGAATGCTGCCATCTCTCCAGAAA
>JAZSHG010000058.1:0-2489 GCA_045533135.1 Acutalibacteraceae bacterium | reverse complement strand
GTACGATCGGGCGAGCGATCGCTACCACAAACCGAGCCGATCTCATGCCATCATCTCCTCAACCAATCCTTTGAGTGTAGCCACCGACCGCTCCAAAGTAAAGCCGGTGGTATCCACCAAGCGCGCGTCATCTGCCTGTTTAAGCGGCGCCGCCGCGCGGTGGGAATCATCATAATCGCGCTTTTGCATATCCGCCAGCACCTCCTCAAAGGTGGTAGCGATACCTTTTTCCTGAAGCTCTGCAAAGCGCCGCTCGGCGCGATCTTCAGCAGTAGCGGTCAGGAAAATTTTCAGTTCAGCCTGCGGCAACACCACCGTACCGATATCACGGCCGTCCATAATGACGTTTTCGGTAGCCGCAATACGGCGCTGGGTATCCAGCAAAAACTGCCGCACAGGCGGCAAAGCCGATACGGCAGACGCCGCCATCGACACCTCGGGCGTGCGGATATAACCGCCAACGTCGGCACCGTTGACCAGCACCTGCTGCTCACCACCGACATAGCGCATCTCCAAGGTAAGATCCGTCAGTGCCGCCACGACACCGTCGGCATCCTTTGGATCAATACTATTGGACAGCATATAATAGCCCACTGCGCGATACAGCGCGCCGGTATCGACATAAACGAAACCCAGCTCCTTCGCTAAAATGCGCGAAATGGTACTTTTTCCTGCGCCGGACGGGCCATCAATGGCCACAGCAATGTGTTTCTGTTCAGACATATTGATTCCTCCGTTTATTGCGCTTCGCCTGCGGCATGGCCGGTGGCAAAGGCTATCTGTAAATTAAAACCGCCGGTGTAACCGTCTACATCCAGCACTTCTCCTGCAAAATAAAGGCCGCTCACCAGTTTTGACGCCATCGTGCGCGTGTCTATCTGGCGCACATCCACGCCGCCCGACGTTACAACCGCTTCCTCAATGGGGCGGAAATCCGCCACCGTCATTGTGAGATTTTTAAGTAGTTGTGCAAACGTCATCCGCTTTTCGCGCGTGATGCTGTGACACTTGGTGTGGGCAGGAATGCCCGACAGCCGCACCATCACAGGTATCAGCTTGCGCGGCAACAGTGTTCCCAACGCATTGACAAAATCCACGTTGGCATTTTCAGCAAACTCGCGCACCAAGCGCGCATCCAACTGCTCTGCGGTGCGTCCGGGTTTGAGATCGATCGACAGGGCATATCTTCCCTGTGCCATCTCACCCATATGCGCCGATGCGCTGAGCACCAACGGGCCCGATACGCCGTAGTGAGTAAACAGCATCTCCCCTGTTTCGGTATATATTGTCTTTTTCGTTTTGGCATCCATTGCCGTCAGGATAATGTTTTTCAGTGAAAGTCCTTGTAATTCACAAGGCCAGTATTCTACCGTTTCCAGCGGCACAAGCGAGGGGCGCGGCGGTACAATGGTATGCCCTGCCTGCTCTGCCAACACATAACCGTCACCTGTGGAGCCTGTCACAGGATAGGATTTTCCACCTGTGCAGACGATCACACTGTCACCGGACAGTACCGTGCCGTCTTCCAGCACCACACCACCGCACACACCATCGGCCAGTTGCAGTTTCACAGCGCGCCCTTGCAAAAAGTGCACGCCTGCACGTTTGGCGCTGTTTACCAGGCAATCCACCACATCCACCGCTTTGTCCGAAACAGGAAACACGCGATTGCCGCGCTCGGTTTTAAGCGACAGACCGCGTTCTTCCAGCCAAGCCATCAACGCTTGCGGCTCAAAGCGAGATAATGCACTGTACAAAAAACGACCGTTGCGCGGAATGTTGGCGATGCAAGTGGTCACATCGCACCGGTTGGTCACGTTACACCGACCTTTGCCGGTGATCATTACTTTTCGTGCTGGGCGAGGATTACGCTCCACAACAGTCACGCTGTGGCCGTTTTCCGCCGCTGTTGCCCCCGCCATAAGTCCAGCGGCACCGCCTCCGATTACAATTACTTTCATTTGTTCTCTCGGGGTACCGTCGGTGTCGACTGATACACCTGATAATCCTCCCACAATTTTTCCAACTGCGTCAGCATCGGACGATCTTCATCCAGCTTCTGCCACGAGATCGCCACAATAAGCGCGTTGAGCACGCTTAATGGTGCCACCAGCGAATCCACAATAGAAGGCATATCGCTGTGCGCTGTGAGCAGATGCGTGGCATACTCTGCAATCGGTGACAGTTCTCCATCGGTGATCGCCACCACCTTAGCCCCACGATTATTCGCAAAGTGGGTGGTTTTGACCGCCTTGCTGGAATAGCGCGGCAAGCTGAACACCAACAGCGCATCGCTGGCATCGATATGCAGCATTTCCTCAAATATTTCCGCTTCGCTGGAGGTATGGATCATCTGCACATCCGGAAGCAGAAGTTTGAGATAATAGGCAGCAAATTGGGCCATCGCGCGGCAACTGCCTGCGCCGAAAATATACACACGGCGCGCCTGTACGATCGCCTCAACGGCATCATAAAATACCGCGCGAGAC
>JAZSHG010000153.1:0-3677 GCA_045533135.1 Acutalibacteraceae bacterium | reverse complement strand
CGCCGGATACAGACCGCCTTTTTGGATGGCTGTGCGGCACAGTTGCATGGCAGGAAACGCCTCGTCATCGGGTGCGAAAAAGGTCAGTTTCCCCCATTGGGCCAGATCCAATGTCGGCACATCCGACACCACACGCGCAGGATAGGTCAACGCATATTGAATCGGGATACGCATGTCGGGCACACCGAGCTGTGCAATTACCGAGCCATCAACATATTTGATCAGTGAGTGCACGATGCTCTCGCGATGCACCACGATGTCAATATTTTCGGGTGGTGTATCAAACAACCAGCGAGCTTCAATAAGCTCTAGTCCCTTGTTCATCATCGTGGCGGAGTCGATGGTGATTTTGGCACCCATCTTCCAGTTGGGATGATTGAGCGCCTGTTCCACTGTTACCTGTGCCAGTTCCTCTTTGGTACGCCCGAAAAACGGGCCGCCTGATGCTGTCAAGATCAACCGGTCAGCGGTTTGCTCAGGCGGACGTCCTTGCAAGCACTGGAAAATCGCAGAATGCTCGCTATCCACAGGCAGGAGCTTCACGCCCTTGCGCTTGGCGGCCTCGGTCACCAGTGCGCCGCCTGCCACCAAGGTTTCTTTGTTGGCAAGGGCAATATCGTGCCCTGCTTCAATAGCCGCCAGCGTGGGCAAAAGGCCCACCATTCCTACGACAGCCGTCAATACGATATCTACATCATCGCGGCGTACGATCTCCAAAAGACCGTCCATACCGCCGAGCACCGTGATATCGGTATCGGCCAAGCGCGTTTTAAGTGTTGCCGCCGCATCGGGATCCATCATCGCGACTACTTTGGGCAAAAACTCACGCGCTTGTGCCTCAATCTGCTCAACCTGTCGGTTGGCGGTCAACGCTATCACAGGCAAATTCAGCCGTTTGGCAACCTGCAGTGCCTGCACACCGATAGACCCGGTCGAGCCCAGGATCGCTACGCGTCTGCGAGGAATGTCCATAGTGACCTCCTTATCCAATGAGGGGCAACCAGTAAATAGCCACCCAAACCAGCGGTGCGACAAAAATCACACTGTCAAAACGGTCCATAACACCACCGTGTCCGGGGAAAAGATTGCCGTAGTCTTTGATATCATTTTGTCGCTTAATAACAGAGGCAAACAAGTCGCTCATAACAGATATGGGCGAAGCAATACCAGCCAACAGTGCCACACGCCACCAGCAAACTTCCACATCCGCCGCGGCGCCATAAATAATGCCGCTTACTGTGCATATCAGAATCGAGAACAAAATGCCGCCGACAAAGCCTTCCACCGTCTTTTTGGGGCTGATGATCGGGCACAGCTTATGTTTGCCAAACAAATAGCCTGTGAAATAGGCACCGGTATCCGACATCCATGCCGCCAACAACGTAAAGAAGAGGTAGGCAAGGCCGACTTTTTCGTCACTATGCCGCAAGAGGGCGAGCGACGTAAAACCAAAGCTTACGAACAAAGTCAAAAATCCAAGCGCCAGCAAAGAAGTGGCCGCCACCTTTTGATGATAAAGCAACAGCGATGCTGCAAGGCCAAACACAAACACCAACAAAATCGGTGCTACCCATTTGGTATGCAAGAAGCCCAAAAACGGCATCACCGCCGCCAACAGCATACACCACGCCAAAATACCGTACTGTTTGGACAGCTTAAGCGCATTTGCCAGTTCATAAACCGCAACAGCCGCCAAAAGCGCCACCAAAATATTGATGGCCAGCGGAGGTAACAAAAGCAGAACGACCAGCGCCGCCGCTGCTGCAACAACTCCTGTAATCACACGTGTTTTCATACTTTTCACACTCCTCCGAAACGCCGATGGCGTCCGGCATATTCTTCCAGCGCGCGATCCAAGTCATGCGTCTTGAAATCGGGCCACAAAACATCCATAAATACATATTCCGCATAGGCAGATTGCCATAAGAGAAAGTTTGAGAGGCGATACTCACCGCTCGGGCGCAAGATCAGATCCAATTCAGGTTGGTCGGCGGTATACAGTCCGCCGCCGATATCCTCCTCACGCAATGCATCCGGAGAAAGCTCACCGTCCGCAACCCGTTCGGCAAGCAACCGCACACTGTGCAGTATTTCCTCACGGCCGCCGTAGTTGACAGCGATATTGAGTTGCATACCTGTTTTTTGGGCTGTAGACGCTTCCGCCTCCTGCATCAGCTGTTGCAGGTCATCAGCCAGCGGTGTGCGATCGCCGATAAAGCGCACGCGGATATTTTCCTGCTTAAAATCGGAGAGCGACTCTTTGAGATAGTCACGCAGAAGATTCATAATAGCAGTCACTTCATCGGCAGGGCGGCGCCAATTTTCGGTCGAAAATGCATACACCGTTAAGCAGGCAATGCCGCGCTTCTCACAGTATTTTGCAATCGTGCGAAAGGTTTGCGCGCCGGCAGCGTGGCCCGCCTTACGAGGTAGGCCGCGTTTTTTTGCCCAACGGCCATTGCCGTCCATAATGATGCCGATGTGTTGCGGAAGCACCGACGGCTCTACGGCCGTCTTTTTTCGGAACAAACCCATTATACACCTCCGTATGGGACAAATTCGTCCCATAGGCAAGACGCTGCCTCCCACGAATGAAAAGCAGCGCAGCCAATTAGATCTCCATGATCTCTTTTTCTTTTTTGGAAGCGAGTTGATCGATCTCTTTGCAGAAACGATCTGTCAGATCCTGCACCTTTTTATCGGCGTTTTTCAGATCGTCCTCGGTGATCTCACTCTTTTTCTTCATATCTTTAAGCTTATCCACCAGATCGCGGCGAATGGATCTTACCGCCACCTTGGTATCCTCGGCATATTTGAATACGCTCTTGGAAAGCTCACGACGACGCTCTTCGTTAAGAGGCGGGAAGTTAAGGCGCAGTGCCGAACCGTCGTTTTGGGGGTTGATACCGATATCGGAAGTGAGCACCGCTTTTTCGATCGCCTTGAGCATCGTTTTATCCCACGGCTGGATCATCACGGTACGAGGTTCCGGCACCGAAACTGCCGCCACCTGATTGATCGGCGTGGGAGTACCATAATACTCCACCAGCACCTTATCCAGCACGGCAGGGTTAGCGCGACCGGCGCGGATGGCGGCATATTCGCCTTGCAACACCGCCACCGACTTGTTCATTTTTTCTTCTGCAATTTTGAAAAGCTGTTCCATCAATAGTTCCTCCTCGCCTGTGGCGTATGTTATTTCACCAGTGTGCCGATGTCTTCACCGCAAACAGCACGCACAATGTTGTGCGGATCGTTGAGGTTGAACACCAAAAGGGGCAACTGATTGTCTTTGCACAGCGTCGCCGCTGTGGAATCCATAACTTTGAGATCTTTATCCAGCACATCCATATAGGACAGGCAATCAAACTTCTTGGCAGCGGGATTTTTCTTGGGATCGCTGTCATAGACGCCGTCCACCATGCTCGCCTTGAAAATAATATCGGCTTCGATTTCTGCCGCACGCAGTGCCGCCGCCGTATCTGTGGAGAAAAACGGGTTACCCGTACCGCAGCCAAAAATAACAACGCGTCCTTTTTCCAAATGGCGCACCGCCTTGTTGCGGATATAAGGTTCCGCCACTTGATTCATACTGATGGCAGTCTGTACACGGACGTTGCATCCCAGCTGTTCCAGCGCATCTGCCAGAGCCAACGCATTGATGGTGGTAGCCAGCA
>JAZSHG010000216.1:0-3845 GCA_045533135.1 Acutalibacteraceae bacterium | reverse complement strand
AAAGCGGATGGCGACAGTGTCGGCGGCGTACTGGAGACGGTGGTGACCGGCATGCCGACAGGTGTAGGCGAACCGTGGTTTGACAGTGTTGAAAGTGTGCTGGCCCATATTTTGTATGCGATCCCTGCCGTCAAAGGTGTGGCATTTGGCGACGGCTTTAAGCTTTCGGATATGCGTGGCAGTGAAGCCAACGACAGCTTTGCGGTGGAGAATGGACAAATTCGTCCTACCAGTGACCATAACGGCGGCATCAACGGCGGCATCACCAACGGTGGTACCTTGCGGTTTAGCTGTGGCATTAAACCAACCCCCACCATCCACAAACCGCAACAGACGGTGGATTTTGCCGCCAAAGAGCCCTGCGAACTGCAAGCAAGCGGGCGCCACGACCCTTGTATTGTGCATCGGGCCCGCGTGGTGGTGGACAGCGCGGCGGCGCTTGCACTGTGCGACCTGTTGGCGCTTCGCTTTGGAACCGATTGTTTGGGAGGCTGACCTATGGAATGCGGATTGATCGGTGAACATCTGCCCCACAGTTTTTCACCTGAGATACACAAGCTTATTGGTGACTATGCGTATGAGTTGTGTGAGTTGACTCCCGAAGACGTAGGCCCATTTTTGGAAAAGCGCGATTTTCGGGCGATCAACGTGACAATACCCTATAAACAGACGGTGATGCCGTATCTCGATGAGATCAGCAAAGAGGCGTTGATGATCGGTGCTGTTAACACGGTGGTCAACCGCAACGGCAAGCTCTACGGTTACAATACCGATTTTGGCGGTATGAAAGCACTGATCGAAAGCGCAGGGATCACCGTTAAGGATAAAAAGGTGCTCATCCTCGGCAGTGGTGGCACGGCACGCACCGCACAGGCGGTGTGCGCCGCCCTTGAGGCGCGACAGATACTCACTGTCAGCCGTCACCCGGAAGAGGGGCAAATATCGTATGAGCAAGTGTTAAACGATCATACGGATGCACAGGTGCTTATCAACACCACCCCCTGCGGCATGTTTCCACATCCTGAAACGATGGCGATCGATCCGCAGTTGTTTTCACAGTTGGAGGGCGTGGTGGATGCCGTCTACAATCCCTTGCGTACGCGACTGACACAACAAGCGGCCGCGCAAGGGGTGAGGGTCAAAAACGGATTGTTTATGCTGGCATATCAAGCGGTGTTGGCGGCAGAACACTTTTTTGACATGCAGATATCCGCCGCACGTGCAAAAGAGATTTGTGCCGCGGTTTGGCGCAGTAAGGAGAATATCGTGCTGACGGGTATGCCGGCAAGCGGAAAATCCACCGTCGGTAAAAAATTGGCGGCTATGCTTGGACGCCCGTTCGTGGATCTGGACGAGGAGATCGTCAAAGATGCAGGCTGTGCCATCACCAATATTTTCCGCAACGAGGGCGAAGCGGCATTTCGTGACCGCGAAAGCCGCGTGCTAAAACAGGTGGCGATGCGCACGGGATGCGTGATCGCCACGGGTGGCGGTGCTGTTTTGCGCGAGGAAAATGTACAGAGCCTGCGCCAAAACGGTCGCCTGTATTTTTTGGACAGACCACTCGCAATGCTCTGCCCGACGGATGACCGTCCGACTGCTTCTGACCGTGAGGCACTGCGCCGGCGGTATGAAGAACGCTACGATCTCTATTGCCGCTGTTGTGATGTGCGCATCCCTGCTGACGGCACGGTGGAGGAAGTGGCAAACGCTATAAAAGGGGATTTTTGTGATGATTATTCGGGTGATTAACGGCCCTAACTTAAATATGCTGGGTGTTCGCGAGCCACATATCTATGGCCGCGAGACCTATGCGGATCTGGTTGCCAAAATAGAGGCACATGCCAAAAGCATCGGCGTGGAAGTGGAGATCATGCAATCTAATAGTGAGGGTATGCTGGTGGACGCCATTCAAGGCACTTGGCAGCATTGCGACGGCATCGTCATCAATCCTGCCGCCTATACCCACACCAGCATCGCCATCTTGGATGCTGTTAAAGCGGTGGGTGTGCCGACGGTGGAGGTGCATATCTCCGATGTGTCCAAGCGTGAGGCGTTTCGCAGTGTGAGCTATATCCGCGCGGCATGTATTGCCACGATTGCAGGACACGGTACAGACGGGTATCTTGAGGCAATGGATCTGCTGAAGAAGGAGTGCGGCCAATGAATGTGGAGATCGTGGCCAAAACGGCCACAGGCGTGATGACGGCGCCTCCCTCCAAGAGCATGGCGCACCGCCTGCTGATCGGCGGCGGCCTGGCACAGGGTAAAAGTGTTATCCACGGTATTGCGCCGTCAGAGGATATGCGAGCAACCCTCGATTGCCTTACCGCTTTGGGCGCACACTGGGAATGGGAGGAGGACACGGTCACCATTTGGGGCGTCGATCCGCGTAAACCGTCCGATGAGCGGACGTTACCCTGCCGTGAAAGCGGCAGTACGCTGCGCTTTTTCATTCCGCTTTGCCTGCTCAACGGTGCACAAACGAGCCTTCACGGTAGCGAAAAGCTGTTTTCGCGTCCTCTTGGTGTCTACGAGGAGATCTGCAACCGACAAGGGTTGCTTTTTGTGCCGTCAACAGGCACTTTGCAGGTCGGCGGAAAACTCACGAGCGGACATTTTCGCATCAAAGGCAACATCAGCAGTCAGTTTATCAGCGGACTGTTGTTTGCGTTGCCTCTGCTGGAGGGTGACAGCACCATTCAGTTGTTGCCTCCTGTGGAGAGCTGTTCCTATATCGATATGACCATCCAGGCGTTAGCGCAGGTGGGCGTTGCGGTTTCGTGGAAAGATGAGCGCACGCTGTTTGTGAAGGGCGGTCAGACATATCACCCGATCGACACCACAGTGGAAGGGGATTATTCCAACGCCGCCTTTTTTGCCGCGCTCAACACGTTGGGCTCGGATATTACGGTCAATGGGCTGGACGAGGACAGCTTGCAGGGGGATAAAGTGTACAGCCGCTTTTTCTCTTTATTGGAGCGCGGTACCCCTACTCTGCATATTGCAGATTGCCCCGATTTGGGGCCTGTCCTGTTCGCAGTGGCGGCGACACGCAGCGGCGGTGTGTTCACTGGTACGCGCCGCTTGAAGCTTAAAGAGAGCGACCGTGCCGAAGCGATGGCGCAGGAACTTGCCAAATGTGGCGTGGCGGTGACGGTGCACGAGGACAGCGTGGTGGTCTATCCCCATGACCTGCACGCGCCGACAGAGCCGCTTTGCGGACACAATGACCACCGCATCGTGATGGCCCTGACGGTACTGCTTACCCGTTTGGGTGGCCGCATTACAGGTGCCGAAGCGGTGGCAAAAAGTATGCCGAACTTTTTCACACAAATGAGAGACCTGGGATTTGAGGTGACTGAATATGATGCTTGATACCAGCCGTCGCATTTTGATTGTCGGTCTTGGCTTGATTGGCGGTAGCTATGCACGTGCGTTTAAAAAATTGGGCTTTCGCGTAGAAGCTATCACCAAAGAGGAGGCGTCTGTGACCTATGCGCTGGAACACGGCATTATTGACGCAGGCGTGACCACGCCCGACCCCACTGTGATCGGACAAGCGGATCTTATCGTGTTTGCCTTGTATCCCACCGTGTTTGTGGAATGGATAAAGGATAACCAGCACGCCTTTAAGTCAGGTGCGTTGCTTACTGACGTCACGGGCGTAAAGACCACGGTGGTGGAACAGGTACAGACGATGCTGCGCCCCGACGTGGAATTTATTGCCGCCCACCCGATGGCAGGCCGCGAGGTATATGGCGTAGAAAACAGTGATGAAAACATTTTCCGCGGTGCGAACTATATCGTCACCCCCACCGAGCGCAACTCGGCGGAGGCAGTGG
>JAZSHG010000044.1:0-4718 GCA_045533135.1 Acutalibacteraceae bacterium | reverse complement strand
TCAGCCATGCCGTCACACAGCAGAATAATATGTTTCATAAAAGGAATCACCATCCTTGGAAAATCTATCAGTCAGTATAGCAGATTTTGTATGGCAAGTAAAGAGTCGCACCGAATTTTTTTGTCTTTTCCCTTGACTTTGTGGCGCAATCTGTTAAAATAAATAAATGTATAATGCCGTGATGGAGAGAGTACGTCTTTGACCAAGGCAACAGAGAGGGGCGTCACCGGCTGTAAGCGCCCTGCCGCAAGTGTTGACCGAAGTTCACTCCGGAGCAGCAAGGCTCAAACCCTTTGTGTTCACAAACGGGCGGTAGGCTTTGACGGTTGGCCCCGTTATCGGCTTCCGAGTGTTTGCGTTTTTGCGCAAAAATGAGGGTGGTTCCACGGAGAATTTTCTTCGCCCCTTTTTCACAAAGGGGCGCTTTTTTATGCCCCGATTTCGAACATCACAGGAAGGATGACGTTTCAATGAAAGAAAAACTGGAAGCCCTGCGCACACAAGCGCTGGCGGAATTGGAAGCCGCCGACACCCCCAAGGTGCTGGAGGAGTTTCGCATCCGCTTTATGGGTAAAAAAGGTCCGCTGACCGAACTGCTCAGAGGTATGGGCGCCCTGCCTGCTGAGGAGCGTCCGCGTGTTGGCCAAATGGTCAACCAACTGCGCGCCGAGCTGGAAACCGCGCTGGCGACTCGCGAGGAGGCGATTCAAAGCGCACTCAAAGCGGCTCGTCTTAAGGAGGAGACCCTCGACGTGACAATGCCGGGCAAACGTGCCACCACAGGCGGTCTGCACCCCCTCAACAGCGTGCTCAACAATATGATCGACATTTTCCAGTCGATGGGCTTTGATGTGGTGGACGGTCCCGAGGTGGAAACCGACTACTATAACTTTGAGTGCCTTAACGTGCCGAAGGATCACCCGGCGCGCGATATGCAGGACACCTTCTATATCGGCGAAAATCTCTTGCTGCGCACCCAGACCTCGGCGGCACAGATCCGCACGATGGAGGAGAGAAAGCCCCCCATCCGCGTCATCTGCCCCGGTCGCGTGTACCGCGCCGACGAAGTGGACGCCACCCACTCCCCCGTGTTCCACCAGATCGAGGGCTTGGTCGTGGACAAGAACATCACCATCTGCGACCTCAAGGGTGTTTTGGAGCAGTTTGCGCACGAAATGTACGGTGCGGACACCAAGGTGCGTTTCCGCCCCTCCTTGTTCCCCTTCTCCGAGCCGAGCGTCGAGGTTGACGTTTCCTGCTCGGCCTGTGGCGGTACCGGTTGCCGCATTTGCAAGGGTGTGGGCTGGATCGAGATCCTCGGCGCCGGCATGGTGCATCCTCGCGTTCTGCAAAGCTGTGGCATCGATCCGGAGGAATATTCCGGCTTTGCGTTCGGCATCGGCTTGGATCGCTTGACCACCACACGGCACAAGATTTCCGATATTCGGCTGTTGTTCGAGAATGACCGCCGTTTCCTGGATCAGTTTTAAGAAAGGGGTGTTTTTCTGATGGTCGTTTCTCTCAACTGGCTTCGCCGCTATGTGGACATCGACGTTCCTGTCAAGGAACTGTGCGACAAGATGGAGCTTATCGGCTTTGAAGTAGAAAGTATGCACAACTTGGGCGACAACCTCGTTAACGTGGTCGTCGGCCGTATCGAAAAAATTGAAAAGCATCCCGACTCGGATCATCTGCAAATTTGTCAGATCGATATCGGCACGGGTGAGCTTGTGCAGATCATCACCGGCGCGCAAAACGTCTTTGAAGGCGCTTTTGTGCCTGCGGCACTGCACGAATCCACCCTGCCCAACGGTATGCACATCAAAGCCGGCAAACTGCGCGGACTTCCCTCCAACGGTATGCTCTGCTCGGGTGAAGAACTGGCACTGACCGATGCCGAATATCCCGGCGCCTCGGTCAACGGTATCCTTATTCTGAAAGATGCCCCTGCACCCGGCACCGATATGCGTGAGGTGCTCCATCTCAACGACTGCATTATCGATTTCAGCGTAACCCCCAACCGCCCCGACTGCCAGAGCATCCTCGGCATCGCGCGCGAGGTCTCGGTGGCGCTGAACAAACCGCTCAAAACGCCTGTCCCCACCTACAAGACGGCGGGCGGCGATATTGCCGAGCATATTGACGTGACGGTGGAAGACTATGACCTTTGCCCCCGCTATTTGGGCCGTGTGGTCAAAAATCTGCGCATTGCCGACTCCCCCGACTGGATGAAGGAATGCCTCATCGCCGCCGGTATGCGCCCCATCAACAACATTGTGGACATCACCAACTTTGTCATGCTGGAAACCGGTCAGCCGATGCACGCCTTCAACCTTGATCAGATTGCAGGCAACCGCATTATCGTGCGCCGCGCCAACGATGGCGAAGTGATGACCACGCTGGACGATAAGCCGCACGCCCTCACAAACGATATGCTGGTCATTGCTGATGCCGAAAAGCCCTCCTGTATCGCCGGCATTATGGGCGGCTTGGAGAGCGAGATCGAGGCGGATACCAAAAATCTGTTCTTGGAATCTGCCAAATTCCGCCGCGACAGCGTGCGCCGCACTTCTCGCGCACTCGGTATGCGTACCGAAGCTAGCGGTCGCTTTGAGCATGGCGTGGATATTACCACGGTGGAATATGCGATGGAGCGTGCGTTACAGCTCATCTATGAACTGGACGCCGGTGATATCATTGACGGTGCTATCGACCGCCATCAAGGTCTGCCCACGCCGCGCAACCTGACCGTGACGGTCAAGAGCGTCACCGATCTGCTGGGCGTGGATATTGGCGGCGAAGTGATGGCGGATATTCTCAACCGCTTGGAAATCCCCACCACCTTGGAAAACGGTGTGCTGTCCTGCTGTGTTCCGACGCGCCGTGATGACATGGAAGGTCGCGCTGATGTGGCAGAAGAAGTCATCCGCGTGTTTGGCTATGACCACGTTGTGGGCACCGCTATGCGCGGTGAGGTACATCGTGGCACCCTGCTTCCCGAGCGCATCAAGGCAAACCGCATCAAGGAGCTGTTGATCGCCGCCCGCATGCGCGAGATCGCCACCTATTCCTTTATCAGCAGTAAAGCGGTGGACACCCTGAATCTGGCTGCTGACGACTGCCGTCGACAGGCTGTTACCTTGCTCAATCCTTTGGGCGAGGAATATTCCACCATGCGCACCCAGCTGCTCACCAGTATGCTGACCGTGCTGTCCACCAACTATAACCGCAAAAACACCGCTTGCCGCTTCTTTGAGCTGAGCAAGGTGTTCGTGCCCAAGCAGTTGCCCGTGACCGAGCAACCCGAGGAGCGCCCTGCACTCTGCTTGGGCATCTACGGCGACGGTGAGGACTTCTTCTCCCTTAAAGGCTTGGTGGAGGAACTGCTCGAAGCATTCCGTATGCACGTAGAATTTTCTGCCGCCAGCGAGCCCTATCTGCACCCCGGCCGTCAAGCAAAAGCCGTTGCTTTCGATGGCAAGACGGTAGCTGTGTTCGGCGAGGTACATCCCGATGTGGCAGACGGTTACGGCTTGGATACGCGCGTCTACGTGGCAGAGATCGCGCTCGACGCACTCTATGCCGTTGCTGACAAGCGCGTGATCTACAAGCCGCTCCCCCGTTATCCTGCTGTTGAGCGCGACTTGGCACTGCTCTGCAGTGACGATCTGCCTGTGGCACAGATCGAGAAGATCATTCGCAAGGCAGGCGGCCGTTATCTTGAAAGCGTCACCCTGTTCGACGTCTACAAGGGCGCGCAGATCGAAGCCGGTAAAAAGAGCGTGGCATATAGCTTGACCTTCCGCTCTGCCGACGGTACACTGTCTGATGCGGACATTGATCCTGCGATTTCCAAGATTTGTAAGGCGTTGCAGGAAAAAGACTGCGTTCTGCGCTCATAAAAGGGTTGAAATTTTCTTTTCCTTGGCGTATAATAGTTATAATCCATCTTTTCAATATAGGAACAGGAGGCGAAACAGATGCAGGACAGAACACAAACCTTCTCATTGGGAGATGCCGACGAGTTGGAAATGAAACGGATTTTGACCACCGTTTATGACGCGCTCAAAGAAAAAGGCTATAATCCCATCAACCAAATGGTGGGCTACATCCTCTCGGAGGATCCTACCTACATCACCACACACAATAATGCCCGCAGCCTGATCCGCCATATTGACCGCGATGAGCTGCTGCGTGCGCTCGTGCGGTATTATCTGAACAACTAAAGGAGGACTCGCTATGGCAGAGGCGAAAAAAGCCGCCTTCTTGATGTACAAGGGCAAGCCCTTGGTGCGTTGCGGTAACACGCTGTATTATGGCCATATGTCGGACAAATGCGTCGTTATGATGCAGATCCTGTCCACCAAAGAGGCACACGGTATGACCATGGCCGACCGTGTGCAGGTGCAGTTGCTTTCCACCGATCCCGAGCTGCGCATGAAAGACCGCATTCTCAAAAAGAGTGAGAAAAACGGCCTTTACAATGCAATGGATATCGGCAGTATCTGGTTGGAGCGCACGTTGAGCGCCGAAGGCTAACAGTAAAAAACATCCCCCCGTTTTACGGGGGGATGTTTTTTGTTAACGGATGTGAAAGCGGCGTTTGATCTCGCGTAAAAATTCTTTTCCCAGTGTGATGATGCAGACGATAAGCAGTGACACCGACACCGCCGCCATCACGATGAGCGCCCAGTGGACATTTTTGTGCCACAGAGAAA
>JAZSHG010000030.1:0-6823 GCA_045533135.1 Acutalibacteraceae bacterium | reverse complement strand
GTGGCGTATGTTATTTCACCAGTGTGCCGATGTCTTCACCGCAAACAGCACGCACAATATTGTGCGGATCGTTGAGGTTGAACACCAAAAGGGGCAACTGATTATCTTTGCACAGCGTCGCCGCCGTGGAATCCATAACTTTGAGATCTTTATCCAGCACATCCATATAGGTCAGGCAATCAAATTTCTTGGCATCGGGATTCTTCTTGGGATCGCTGTCATAGACGCCGCCCACCATACTCGCCTTGAAGATGATATCGGCTTCGATTTCTGCCGCGCGCAGTGCCGCCGCCGTATCCGTGGAGAAGAACGGGTTGCCCGTACCGCAACCAAAAATAACAACGCGTCCTTTTTCCAGATGGCGCACTGCCTTGTTGCGGATATAAGGCTCCGCCACCTGATTCATGCTGATGGCGGTCTGCACACGGACGTTGCATCCCAGTTGTTCCAGCGCATCTGCCAGAGCCAACGCATTGATGGTGGTGGCTAGCATACCCATATGGTCAGCACGGGTGCGATCCATCTTACCGCTGGAGCGACCACGCCAGAAGTTACCGCCGCCGACGACAACAGCCACCTCCACACCCATATCGGAACATTCCTTCACCGCTGAACACACATCCAGCACTGTGTCAAAGTCCAAACCAAACCCTTGGTCACCGGACATAGCTTCGCCGCTAAGTTTGAGCAAAATGCGTTTATACTTCGGTTGCATCGCTTCGCTCCTCCTTCATTTTCTATCACCGTTTATTGTACTATATATGCGTCAAACTATCAAGTCAAAACTGCAAATTCACCACAGGATTTTTTGAAATTTTTCATCCGCTCGGCAATATGTACCGCCCACAGGCGGTTTATCACCCCAACAGTGACAATTGCTCGCACAATTCTTTAAACAACGGTGCCGCGCGCACCCCTGTGCGATTCTTATCTTCACCCACAATGGCAATGGCATAGGCATTGTTTTCGGTTTCAAAATAGCCGGCATACCAGCTTTGAACGACCTTAACGCCATCTTCCACCCAACCGGTTTCCGCTGTGCCTGTTTTGCCACCCGATCGACCGATGTGCGGATTGGCTGTGGTACCTGTGCCATGAAACATATTGTTCTCCATAAAGCTTTGTAAAATAGCGGCGGTCTGCTCCGAAAACGCTCTTGTCGGTGGAAGGATTTCTGCGGTCATTATGGTACCGTCTGCTTGCATGGCGCCCTCTATCACGGTTGCTGTGGGCAACATACCGCCATTGTAGACCGCGGCTACGATCTGCGCTATATGCACCGGGGTGACCATCAGGCTCCCCTGCCCTATCGCCACATTCGCCAACGCCGCAGGCGCCTGCAATTCCGCCAGTGACGGAAACAGCGCACGCGCTGTTTTGTAATTGTCCGCCAGCAAAACAGGACTATCCAGCCCCAACGCCATGGCCTGATCGTACAAAGCCGATGCCCCTACCGTTTGTGCCAGTTGAATGAAATAGGGGTTACAGGACTGCGCAAAGGCATTTTTCATCGCCTGTGTACCATGCCCAAACGTGCTGTGACAGCCAAAGCTGACATCTCCCACCGTTGCACTGCCATTACACAAAAATGTCTGTTCTGCCGAAAGACCGCTTTCCAAAGCGGCGGCGGCTGTGACAATTTTGAACACAGAGCCACAGTTATAGTTGCTGAGTGCGCGGTTAAGGAGCGGCGCATGTGAGGCATCCAGTACCGCCGCCACGTTTTGCGGTTCAAAATCCGGCAAGCTCACCATTGCGCGCACGCCACCTGTTGCAGGATCAAGTATCACGACTGCGCCCCGTTCCATATGCGCCGCCGCTACCGTTTCGGCGATGTGCTGTACAGTGCTGTCCAGTGTCAATACCACACCTGCCGCGTTATCTCGCAAGGTGTCCTGTATCTGCGGCTTCACCCCTTCTAACGCACGCCCTGCGGCATCGATCTCAAAGGTCATTTTTACCTCGCCCGACTGTGCAGTCAGCATATCGTCCAGTGCTCCTTCAATACCACTGACGCCGTGATAGCTTTCACCGTCCAAATAGCCGATCAGGTGGGGTGCCAAAGTATTGTCGGTATAGCGAAGCGGTGCCATAAACTGCCACAAACCGTTGATACTACCATACAATTTTGAAAGCGTGGTCACAACGGGTCTGCCCTGTTTTAACCGTTCACTGAGCGTTTTCCACTCTGCGGTTGGCAATTTTTGTGACAGCGCGGTAAGGGTACTGGGATATGGTACCACGCAACTGGCGAAGGTCACATCGCGGTTGACCAATCTCCTCCCGTTGCGGTCATATATATTACCGCGCCCCTTTGCCACTGTCACAGTTGCAAAGGATTGCTGTTCTGTTACATGCGAATGATCCGTCAGCGCCAAGTCATACAACCGCCACACAATGCCCGTCAGCGCCAATAACAGCATAGCAAATACGGCCGCTGTCCGTTTATGCATAAAAATTCCCCCTTATGAGGGAAGTTTGCCCTCATAAGGGGGTGAATAATCAGTTCTCTGCAGAATAGGCGTCACAAACGGCGTATACGTGTTCCATAAACTGCTGACGGCGTTCTTCCTCGGAAACATCCGTATCCAGCAAGCCGCAATCGGTTGCCGACAGGGTTTCGCCCGTCAGTGTCCATTCGGTGATAGCCACGGAATTTCCCTTGGGTGTGCCGCCGAAATAGCGCGGATCCATCGTCGCGCCAAACACCAGCGCCTGATAATATGTCGCACAAGCACCTGATGCCGGCAGAAAAACGTCCATCATGCAGGTAAAGTTTTCCTCGGTTTCATCCACCAGCCAAAAAGTGATGTCGGGGAAAAAGGGGTGCGCCGCCAAGGTGTCCCCATGCGATACGCACAGTTCCTCCCATGCCGCCGTCAAAAAAGCAGTTACTTCTGCCTCACCCTCTGAAAAGGCATCATAAAAAGCGGTAGGGGTGTCTAAAATCGTGCGCGGCAAAGCTTCTTTTACAAACAGTTCGCGCAGTTCTTTGGTGGTCAAAAGGCTCACTCCTTGTATATAACAACATCAGGTGCGCTTACAACGCAAAAGCGCACCTTTGACCAATGGACGGTCACAGGGCATCCACAAACGCATCGTGGGATGAGGGCAAACGGTCAGTTCTTGCCCATCTTCATCATAAAGCGGTGCAAGCGGCAGATCAAATGGCTCGCAGTTAGGCATCAGCACACTGGCGGTTTCTCCGCTGAAAAAACGGTTACGCTGAGACAAATACAGCTTACCGTCTTGCCAATCCTCCACGACAGCAACCACTTCCCAGTCACGCACATAGCCGCCCACATTCACTTCTTGAGTAGGCGTGCCAAAATAAAACCCTGTACCGTAGGGACGGTGGCTTACGCGGTGCAGCTCCTCCACCATCCAATCCGCAGGGCGATAAGACGGTGAAAAATCCGACGCGGCAAAGCCATCAAGCGCCGCGCGATAGGCATTGACCGTCACAGCCGTATAGTAGGCCGCTTTGGCGCGGCCTTCGATCTTAAAAGAACCCACGCCTGCTTCATAAAGTGCAGGAATATATTCGATCATGCACATATCGTTGGCGTTGAGGATATACGAGCCGCTCTCATTTTCGCCGATCGTCAGCACGCGATCGGGGCGGCTTTGTTCCACAAGCCCATATTTCCAGCGGCAAGGCTGGGTGCAATCACCATGGTTGGCGTCACGCGTGGTGAAATAGTTAGAAAGCAAACACCTGCCCGACACCGACACACACATAGCACCGTGGACAAAGCATTCCAGCTCCAGTGCGGCAGGCGTTTTGTCGCGGATAGTGCGGATGTCCTCCAAAGAGAGCTCACGCGCCAATACCACGCGTGACGCGCCCATATCATAAAGCGCGCAAGCGGTGGCGTAGTTGACCACGCCAAACTGAGTAGATATATGCAACGCACAGTGCGGCGCGTAGCGTTTGATCATACCGATCACGCCCAGATCCGCCGCGATAATGCCGTCTACACGCAATTCATCCAGTAGCTCCAGCCAAGCGGGAAGCGCCGTCAACTCCTCATTGCGCGGCAAAATATTACAGGTAACATACAGCTTAACCCCTTGCTGTCGGCAAAGGGCAACCGCCTCACGCAAGCCGTCTGCATCAAAATTATCGGGCGCAGAGCGCATACCGAACTGCTGTCCTGCCAAATAGACCGCATCGGCTCCGTATTGCAGAGCCGCGAGCAATCGCTCGCGGTCACCTGCAGGGGCAAGCAATTCAGGTAACTTCTTATTTTCTTGCCTCATCCGTACATACCGATCCCATATTTTTTGCAAATAGCCTCGTGCTCGCTATGTGTACGGGAGAAGTAGGTGATACCCGTTTTGAGATCCGTGGCAAAGAAGTAGCACTTGACGACATCTTTATTGGCAGAGGGCTTGACAACGGCCTGAATGGCATCCAAACCGGGGTTGCAAATAGCGCCCACAGGCAAGCCTTTGCAAACGTAGGTATCATATGCCTTGCGAATCTCCGTCATATCATCGGTACCCATCAGTCTGGTGATATATTCCTGCGTGGTGTCACACTCCATCTCAGGAAATTCAGCAGGATTGTTCAAGCGGTTAAACAGTACGCGCGCCACCTTTTGCATATCCACCGTATCGGACACCTCTGCCTGCACGATAGAGGCCAAAATGATCGCATCGTTAATGCTCATTTTGTTGGCTTTGAGGGTGGTGCGTATGTCGGTGGACAAGCGGTTGCCAAAACCGTCGAGCAGCTTTGCCACCGCCGTTTCGGCATCACTGTTGGTAAAGAAGTTGTAAGTATCGGGGAACAGATAGCCTTCCAGTGCATATACACGATTGGCATATTTGGGATCATCTTCTTCGGTGGGCAGATCAGCAAGGAAGTCATAGTCGCTGTAATCCACCTTTTCCAGAGCGGCCAAGAAATCGTCTGCGGTGCAGACCATCTTCTCCTCCAAGAGAGCGGCGATCTTTTTAACCGTAAAGCCTTCCGGAATGGTAACCGTGATCTCCTCACGTTTGGGTGAAGATGTCAACGCATCAATCAGGCCACCGTAACCCATATTGGGCGACAGCTGGATGTTTTTGTGTGGCTTATATTGTCCATCCGCCCCGGTCAAACGAGAATACAGGCGGAAAATAAACGGCTGGTCAATAAGCCCTTTATTGTACAATTCCTCAGCGATATCCGCTGTACCGGAGCCGGCGAGGATGGTAACGCTCACCGGTTCGGAGGACTTGTTCATGCCCAAAAGATCGATCACGCCGGCGATGCAGAAATAGGCCAACACACCGGAGATGCCCAATACCGCCGTGACATAGACAAAGGCCTTGAGAATGGCCGCTGCCGCAGAGCTTTTTCTTTTTTTGCGCTTTTTGGCCGGTTTTTTCTCTTTTTTGCGATCCGGTTCAGTATCCTCCTCAGTAAAAAAGCCCGAAAAGGCATCCTCGGTTTTTTCGGCTACTGTATCCTCTTCTGCCGGGGATTCTTCCACAAGGACATCCTCCGCAGAAGGATCTGCTTCAGGCAGAACTTCGGCTGTGGCCGCCTCATCTGACTGCACCGGCGCTTCGCTGTCTTCGGACTGCGCAACGGGTTCCTCTTGGGGAAGCGGCTCATCGTCGGGCAGATCCAGTTGCAGGCAGAACCCTGCCACCTTTTCCTTACGTCGTGCCTCTATTTCTTCTTTCGAGGGCATGCTGGCCTCCAATTCGGCGCGCAACTCCTCCTGTTGACGAGTTTTCGCCTCTTTTTCAGCCTGCACCTCGTAGAGCAACTTATCCAGTTCTTCTGACATATCTCATCGCTCCTTTTTCGCAGACACCACTGTGCCTGTGCGTCGAATATAGTTTTCGGTCACCAGCAAGTCCACCTGCCGGTCATAACGTCCGTGTGGCAACCGTTGTTGGACACAGTGACTGTATTCAATTCCCACCACGTCGCCTTCAAATTTGGCAAGGAAGCGGTCATAATAGCCTTTGCCGTATCCCAGACGATAGCCGTTCCAATCGTACCATAGTGCCGGCACCAAACAGAGCCCTTCATGCAGTTCGGTGCAAAGCTCCGAACGGCCGGGCAATGGTTCCGGCACACCGAACATACCGGGAGCCAGTTCCTCTTCGCTATCAATATAGTAAAACTCCATATCTCGCGTGTCGGGAACACAACGCGGTACTGCCACACGCTTGCCATCCGCCAGCGCACGGGCAATGATGGCGTGCGTATCCACCTCAATATCGGTGGACACATACACCAAGAGCAGACGACACTGCCGATACTGCCACGTATCGCACAGGCGCGCCAATATGCCTGCATCCAATGCGGCTTTTTCTTCCGGCATCAAACTGCGCCGCCAGGCTTTGCTTTGGGCGCGCAGCTCTGCTTTATAGGGACGAATATCCTTCATGGGCACTGCATGGCCTCCTGCAATTTTTTCGCTTCGGCTTCGCCTGCCAGCCGTTTGACCAAACACAGGCCAAACGCCACCGCGGCGCCTGCACCCTTGGCGGTGACAAGCTGGCCGTCCTCTACCACGGTATCAGGCAACACCTGGGCGCCGTAAAGCTCTTGTTCAAAGCCGGGGAAGCAGGTTGCACGACGGCCTTCCAGCAATCCCTTATGGCCGAGAATGGACGGAGCCGCACAAATAGCACCGATCAAGAGATCACGCTCCACCGCGGTATCGATCAAGCGAGACACCGTATCACTGCGCTCCAAACGCAACGTGCCGGGCATACCGCCGGGGAGAATGAGCGCTTTGAGATATTTGTCACGCACCTCGTCCTCACCGATATCTGCCGCCACCACAATACCGTGGGCGCCACGAATGGTCTT
>JAZSHG010000006.1:0-2333 GCA_045533135.1 Acutalibacteraceae bacterium | reverse complement strand
CTCCCCTGCGGCACGCGTGATCTTTACACGCACCGTTTCGCCTGCAGGAACGGCGGCATGGATAACCGTCGGCAAATACTCAGGGGTATAGCCGATGGTGGTACCGTCTGCCTGGGGCGTTTCCGCCAACACGGTGGTTTCTCTTCCCACCCAACGTGCGGCATAGACGGCAGCCGTTTTATCTGCCACCCTTATCATCTCGCGGCTACGGCGAGATTTTTCGGCGGTGGTCACCTGCCCTTGCATTTTGGCGGCAGGAGTGCCATCGCGGCGTGAATAGGCAAAGGTATGCACCTTTGCAAAGCCGATCTCCTCCACGAAAGCAAGTGAGGCGGCAAATTCCGCATCGGTCTCCCCTGCAAAGCCCACCATCACATCGGTGGTGAGGGCACAATCGGGGAATGCCGCGCGCAGGTTTTGGCATACCTCACGAAATACGGCCGTATCATAGCGGCGGCGCATACGGCGCAAGGTTTCGTCACAACCGCTTTGCAACGCAACGTGAAACTGCGGACAGAGCTTCTTTTGTGCAGACAGCCGCGTGATCACTTCCGGGGTGAGCATATCGGGCTCCAACGAGCCGAGGCGCACACGTGTGAGCCCCTCCACCGCGCAGGCGGTTTCTACCGCATCACACAGCGAAAGCCCGATATCCTGACCGTAGGCGGTCAGGTTGATGCCCACCAACACCACCTCGCGGTAACCGTTTTGGGCCAGCGCTTCAAGTTCGCGTTTGAGGTCATCAAGGGGGCGTGAGCGCACACGACCGCGTGCGTAGGGGATGATACAATAGGAGCAAAAACGGTTGCAACCGTCTTGGATTTTCACAAAAGCGCGTGTATGTTCTTCGAAGGTGGTGATGAACAGCGGCTCATAGTCGGGCGTGTGTGCGGTCACCGCCACCTGTCGCTGTTTTTCTTCCAACACCGCTTGTATGCGCGGCAAAAGCTCACGGCGGTGGGCGTTGCCGAGCACCACGTCCGCTTCGGTCAGCTGTGCCGCTTTTTCGGGGAACGCCTGCGGCATACAGCCCGTGACCACCAACGTACACGCAGGATTTTCACGGCGGCACCGACGTACAAGCTGGCGCAGCTTGCGGTCGCTTTCGGCGGTGACGGTACAGGAGTTGATGACCACGATACTTTCCCCCACCGCTTCGCCGAGAATATACGGCCCGGTTTCAAAGCCTGCTTGGGCGAGCTGATACTTCATCGCTTCGGTCTCATATTGATTGACCTTGCAACCCAACGTATAGAACAGCGCACGCATCGGTGTCCCCTCCTTTTTGGCTTTATCGGTCATATTATACCGAACGGCGGAGGTTTTTTCAAGCGGCAGTTGAAATTTCCCATATTTTTTGGTATACTGATACTATACGTTTTCAAAAGAGGTAAGAGTCTTGTTGCAAGCTGACATTTTCTTGTCCACGCCATCGAAGGCGCACGATTTTGCTCACCTGTGCGACCGCGTGCAAGGAACGGTGGAATTGACACAGGGAGCTGTCTGTGTGGACGGTCGCTCCATTATCGGTATTTTTAGTTTGGACAGGGCACGTATCATTCATCTTTGCGCCGCGCTGTCACCGCAGGACGAGGCTTTTTTTGCCGCTCAGCTTGCCACGTTTTCTGCCCCTTAACATAAAGAGGTGTGGTTATGAAGCAAAAACTACTGACTATTTGGCGCTATGCGCGTAGCTTTGGGCAACGCACGGTCGCCTGTCACACGAGTGCGTTTGCCTCAAAAGCGGCATTGTTTCTCTTTTTGTCCCTGTTTCCCTTGGCCATGCTGTTGTTTGCGCTGGTGCCGTATCTGCCCTTCACAAAAGAGCAGCTCACCGCTTTTTTGAGCGGCTTGTTCCCCACCTCGTCCACCGTTTTTCTTGATGATCAGGTGTCGATGCTGTATGACAGTAGCGGCGCGGTGCTGTGGGTGACGGTGCTGACCACCTTGTGGGCGGCATCCAAAGGCTTTGTGGCATTGATACAGGGACTTGATACCGTCTATGATATTAAGGAGCGCCGCCGCTATCCTGCCTTGCGGCTGACGTCTATTCTGTTCACGCTGTTGTTTATGGTCTTTTTGGTGGCGGCGCTGGGTGTGTTGGTGTTTGGTGACCGCCTTGCCAACTGGCTTATGCAACTGTTTCCCCAACTGCGCTCGGTCACCTGGGGCATTTTGGATTGGCGCAACTTTGTTGGCGGCGGACTGTTGATCGTGCTCTTCTTACTGCTCTACCGTTTACTGCCACGTCGCAAAAGCACCTTGCTGGCAGAATTGCCGGGTGCCATTGTCAGTGCCATCGGTTGGTTGGGATTTTCTCGCCTGTTTTCGTT
>JAZSHG010000225.1:0-2211 GCA_045533135.1 Acutalibacteraceae bacterium | reverse complement strand
GCCAATATTTTCATATCTCCACCCAAGGCGGTACTCATGGGTTCTGTCAAAAGTTCAAACCCTACATAAAGGGCCGCCATCACACCGGTAAGACACAGCATTTTGAGATTGTTTGCATTTTTACTCATAAAAAAAGACACTCCTTCCCATCCAGCACCGTATGCCGATAGCGAGTGTCGACACCACAGCGGGATGCGATACAGATACCGCAGAGAAAACCCTTTCGTCTGTCAAGCAACTCCCCGTCTTGACAGCACTTAACGCATCTGTATCTACTCTGTAAACTGTGACCTATCATAGCACAGTTTTTCTCATTTGTAAACTGTTTTGTGAGAATTATGCGCATAAATCTTGCAATTCACGCATAAATAAGGTATAATAAATTGATGTTATCATTTCTCAAGGAAAGGAATGTACTCTGTATGGATGCTATGATCGAAAAAAGTTATCTGCTTTGGCGCGAAAAAGCCACCGAGGACGCGGATATCGCCGCGGAGCTCGCTCGCATTGACGGTGACGAGGAACAAATCCGTGACCGTTTTTATCGCTCTTTGACTTTTGGCACAGGCGGTCTGCGCGGTGTTATCGGCGCCGGCGAGAACCGCATGAATATCTACACAGTACGCAAAGCCACACAGGGCTTAGCAAACTATCTGAAAGCACAGGGTAAACCTGCCGCTGTGGCGATCTCCTTTGACTCACGTATCAAATCCGATTTGTTTGCCAAAGAGGCCGCGCGCACCTTGGCAGGCAACGGCATCACGGTCTATCTGTTTGACGAGCTGGAACCGACACCCGTTTTGTCCTTTGCGGTGCGCGAGCTTGCCTGCCAGGCAGGTATTATGGTCACCGCCAGCCACAACCCCTCCAAATATAACGGTTACAAGTGCTACGGCGCTGACGGCTGTCAGATGACCGACAACGATGCCGATGCCGTAACCGCCCATATTCAGGCATTAGATATTTTCAGCGATGTGCAAGTTGCCGATTTTGACGTCGCACTTGCCGACGGACGCATCCGTATGATCGGCGCTGATCTGGTGGAGCGTTTCCTTGACTGCGTGGCCACGCAACAGGTCAACGCGGGCATTTGTGCCCAAGCACCGCTCAAAGTGGTCTACACCCCCTTGAACGGCACGGGTAACAAGCCTGTTCGCAAGATTCTTTCCCGCATTGGCCTTACCGACGTGACGGTGGTGCCCGAACAGGAATTGCCCGACGGCAACTTCCCCACCGCACCCTATCCGAATCCCGAGATCCGTCAGGCATTCGCCTGCGCTTTGGAGCTTGCCAAGACAACCGACCCCGATCTGCTTTTGGCAACCGACCCCGACTGCGATCGTGTGGGCATTGCTGTGCGCGATGGTGATGGCTACACGCTGATGAGCGGCAATGAAGTCGGCTGTCTGCTTTTGGAGTATATTCTCTCCTGCAAGACGGCCACCGGTACCCTCCCTGCCGATCCCGTGGTTGTCAAAACCATCGTCACTTCCAATTTGGCGGCTTCCATTGCCCAAAAATACGGCTGCGAAATCCGCAATATGCTTACCGGCTTCAAATATATCGGCGAGCAGATCGGACTTTTGGAGGCGGCAGGACATCCCGAACGCTATGTGCTGGGGTTTGAGGAAAGCTATGGCTATCTTGCAGGCACCCATGTGCGCGACAAAGATGCTGTGGTGGCGTCTATGCTCATCTGCGAAATGGCGGCCTACTACAAAAAGCAAGGTCGTTCTCTGTTGGATGTACTGGCCGATCTGTACGCCCAGCACGGTGTCTATCGTCACCTGCTTGTCAACGCCGAGTTTGAAGGCGAGCAAGGTATGCTGACGATGCAAGGCATCATGGATACGCTCCGCAAGCAACCGCCTGCCGAAATTGCAGGTCTTGCTGTGATTGGCACCGCTGACTATCTCAACAGCGTGAAAAAGGATCTGCTCACCGGCGAAACGGCAACGATTGATCTGCCTTCCTCCAATGTGCTATCCTTCACTTTGGAGAAAAACGCCGAAGTGATCGTGCGCCCCTCCGGTACCGAGCCGAAGATCAAGGCATACGTCACCGCCACAGGCGCTACTGTTGCCGACGCAGACGCGATGGCAAACATCCTTAAAGCGGCCGCTACGGATATGCTCAAGGGTTAATAATAGCCAAAAAGTAGACAAGCAATGCTTGTCGGCTTTTTTATTTGCCGGTCGCCGCCCATTGCCC
>JAZSHG010000038.1:0-7021 GCA_045533135.1 Acutalibacteraceae bacterium | reverse complement strand
GGGCCCATGGTGGACACAACGACGCAGGAACGGATATACTGGCCCTTGGCAGCCGCGGGTTTGGCGCGGTTGATGGCACCCAGCAGGGTGTCAAAGTTCTCCTGCAGTTTCTCAACGCCAAAGGAAACCTTGCCGATGGGGCAGTGAATGATGTTGGTCTTGTCCAGACGGTACTCGATCTTACCGGCCTTGGCTTCGGTCACAGCCTTTGCCACGTCGGGAGTAACAGTACCGGCTTTGGGGTTGGGCATCAAGCCACGGGGGCCGAGCACCTTACCCAAGCGGCCAACCACGCCCATCATATCAGGGCTGGCAATGACCACGTCGAAATCCATCCAGCCGCCCTGGATCTTGGCGACCATTTCTTCAGCACCGACAAACTCAGCACCGGCATCCAAAGCAGCCTGCGCCTTATCGCCTTTGGCAAACACCAAAACGCGCATCGTCTTACCGGTACCGTTGGGCAGCACCACAGCGCCGCGGACCTGCTGGTCAGCGTGACGGCTGTCAACGCCCAGTTTCACGTGGACTTCCACGGTTTCGTCAAACTTAGCTTTGCCGGTCTTGATGACCAGATCCAGAGCCTCGTTGACATCATACAGTGTATTGCGGTCGACGAGCTTCGTGCTGTCGACATACTTTTTACCATGTTTCATTGGCTTTTCCTCCTGTTTAATACCTCAAGCCAAAAGTGGCGAGGTATGAGTGGTAAATCGGAATGTGAGTGTTCCTCCCACCCGAAACGGCACTTTTCAGTGTCCGTAACGATTAGTCGACAACTTCGACGCCCATGCTGCGCGCAGTGCCGGCCACCATAGTCATGGCAGCTTCCACGCTCGCGGCGTTCAAGTCGGGCATTTTGGTCTCGGCGATCTTGCGAACCTGCTCTTTGGTGATCTTGGCAACCTTCTTCTTGTTAGGAGTACCGGAAGCCGTCTCGATGCCGCAGGCTTTCTTGATGAGAACCGCCGCAGGGGGTGTTTTGGTAATGAAGGTAAAAGAACGATCCGCATACACAGTGATAACGACAGGGATAATCAGACCCATATCGTTCTTGGTGCGCTCGTTGAATTCCTTCGTAAACGCCATAATGTTGACACCGTGTTGACCCAGTGCAGGGCCGACAGGGGGGGCCGGCGTAGCTTTGCCGGCGGGAATTTGCAGTTTGATGTAGCCAGTAACCTTTTGAGCCATTTCTTGCACCTCCAAAAATCGTGGTAAATGGCGGTGCCTTTTGTTCCGCAAAGGAACAGGCACCTCCCACAGCCGGAAGAGTGTCCGGCGCACGGGTAAGGGACGCAAAACGCCCCAGACTTACAAACAGACGGATCAATCCATACGGGCAACCTGATCCAATTCCAGCTCGACGGGAGTTTCCCGACCGAACATAGAAATGGTCACACGCACCTTGGTCTTTTCCATATCGATCTCGTCGACAATACCGGAAAAGTTTTCCAGCGGACCGTCGATAATGGTGACGGTATCGCCCACTTCGTAATTGATCTCGATCTCGCGCTTCTCGATGCCCATAGCGAGCACCTCTTCTTCCGACAGGGGAAGCGGTTTTCCTCCGGGTCCCACAAAGCCGGTGCAACCGCGCGTGTTGCGAACGACGAACCAAGAGTCGTCGGTCATCACCATCTTGACAAACACGTAGCTCGGGTAGATCTTGCGCTCCACCTCACGCTTTTTGCCGTCTTTGACTTCGGTGACAGTTTCGGTAGGCACGCGGACCTCGTGGATCCAGTCGTGCAACTTCCGATTCTCGACGATCTTTTCCAAATTGGTGGCTACCTTGTTTTCGTAGCCGGAAAAGGTATGCACCACATACCAATGGGCCTGCTCTGCCATCGTCCGACCTCCTTTTCAGTCCAATGTCACAATTACAGGAACAGTTGGATCAAAAGGGCCAGACCGGCATCAAACAGCGCGATCAAAGCGCCCACCACAGCACACATAATAATGGTGACGATCGTGTTGCGGACTACCGTCTTGCCGGTCGGCCAAACGATCTTGCCCACTTCGCTGAACAGACCGCGGAAATATTTGACCGCTTTCTGCGCTTTGACATCCTGATAGTTACCTTTTTTGGTGCGAATGCGACCAATGATCCACAATACCACACCAACGACCATCGCAAGAACGGCAATGTAGAAGACGATCTTCTTACCGGTAAGATACTGCGGATCAAAGAACCGCGCGATCCAACCGCCAAAGCCGAATTTGCCCATAAGCTCGAAGATATTGGTACTGTTCAGGAATGTCAGCAGCGCGACAACGGCACCTGCGATCAGCAGGATGACTCCTCCCAGAATCATAGTACTATCTCCTCTCGCTTACTTGGTCTCTCTGTGGAGAGTGTGTTTGCGACAGAACCGGCAATATTTGTTCATTTCCAGTCTGTCAGGGTCGTTCTTCTTGTTCTTCATGGTGTTGTAGTTGCGTTGCTTGCATTCCGTGCAAGCCAGGGTAATTTTGACTCTCATAACGGCACCTCCCGATTGTCGGAAATTTGATAAGCCTCCCTCGCCGAGGGCTTTCGCACCCCAAAAAATGAGCGCAAAAAAATAACCCCCTTTGAGGTACATACACTATAACACAGTTTTTATGCAAGGTCAAGCCTTTTTTTGAAAGTTTTTGGAAAAATGAAAAACCGCCGCGCAAAGCACGCGACGGTTGCTATTTAACCGAAATAACGCACGAGAGAAACGACCTTGCCAAGTACGGTACACTCCGGCACGATGATGGGTTCGAACGCATCGTTTTCCGGTTGCAGGCGGATGTGGCCATCCTCCGCGAAAAAGCGCTTGACGGTGGCCTCATCTTCAATAAGTGCCACAACGATATCGCCATTGTTGGCGGCAGGGGTGCGGTGGACGATAACAACGTCCTTGTCCATAATACCTGCATTGATCATACTGGTGCCCTGTACACGCAGAGCAAACAGTTCTTGCGGATCATATCCGCCGCCCGAATACGGCACATAATCCTCGACCTCCTGCACCGCCAAAATGGGCAGGCCGGCGGTGACGCGCCCCAAAAGCGGCACTTTGGCAACAGACTCGCCCGGCAGACGGATCGCGCGGTTTAAACCGCTCTGGCGAGAAATGTAGCCACCCTCTTCCAGCGTCTTCAAATAGGCGTGAACGGTGGAGGTGGATTTGATGCCTGCGGCGGCACAGATCTCACGCACGCTGGGCGGCACACCGTCATTGGCGCGTTCACGCAAAAAAGCCAACACCTTTTGCTGTTTTTCGTTGAGTGGCTTCATACAACTCGCTTCCTTTCCGAACATAGGTTTGCTTTCTATCACCACTATATCACACGGCAGAGCAAAATGCAAACATTTGTTTGCATTTTTTGAAATTTCTTTCATTTTGCCGAAAATTCGTTTTGTTTTTTGACAAATTATTCATTTTTTCTTCATATTCGTCTGCTATACTATAGCTGTACTCAAGAGACGATTGCCCGTCGTATCTCTGTTTGAGTATATTACCCTCCTCAAACACCCCTCAAAACCGATACGCCTCCGTTGTTGACGGAGCCGTTTCGGTTTTATTCCCTATATGTAACCTATATCGTAAGTGTTAGCCGATGCCGCAACATCTTGATCAACCAAGCAGATGCCATCACTTTTATGGCATCCGGCGCCAAAAACGGTAGCACCCCCACGCTGATGGCTGTTCCAAATGGCACTTGTGCAGTCAGCATATACCACAGTGCACCGCCGACATACACCGTAAGTGTAGCGGCCACAAGCTGTCCCCACGCTTTTCCGCGCGGTAGCAATTTTGCCGCCAGCGCCGCCATGCCGATCGCAGGCAGATAACTCCACAGATAGCCACCCGTAGGCCCCAACAGCACACCGACACCGCCCTGAAAGCCTGCAAAAACAGGAAGCCCTATTCCTCCAAGCAGCAGATACACCCCCACTGCTTGTACAGCGTGTAAAGGAGGCAGACACCCGATGGCCAAAAGTAAACCCATCAACGATAGGGTGATCGGTATAGCACCTATGGCCAAGCTCCACGGGCAAAGCAAACACAAAACCGCGGCAAACAGCGCCGCGTACAAAGAGCCGACAAGCGTTTTGTTTCTCAAAGCCGCACACTCACCTCACCCGAATGCAGTTGCGTCATCGTGCCGTCGGCGCGCTTGATTAACAGGTGACCGCATTCGGTAATATCTACCGCCTGCGCTTCATAAGCACCGTCTGCCGCATGCACAGTCACCGTACGTCCCAGCACACACGAGCGACGGCGGCTCTCCTCCAAAAACGTGCCGCTTTCCATCTGCATCAACGCCGGCTCCAACTCGTCCAATATCGATGCCAGCAAACGGTTACGGTCACAAGAGGTGCCTGTCAGGTTGCCAAGCGACGTGGCAATATCCTGCAACGGAGGTGGAAACGTGCGGCAGGCTGTGTTGATGCCAATCCCCAGCACCGCATAGGTCAGCTCGCCCGTTTCCATATCCAACCCTGCCTCGGTCAAAATGCCGCACACCTTTTTGCCGTTAACCAGCAGGTCATTCACCCATTTTATCTGTACATCTACGGCACAGATGCGCTCGATGGCACGCGCTACCGCCACCGCCGCGCAGGAGGTGATCAACCCCACATCGCCGCGCCAATTCTGTGGGCGGAGCAACACACTCATATACAGTCCGCCCTGAGCGGAATCGAAACTGCGGCCGCGTCTGCCACGTCCTGCTGTCTGATGCCCTGTGGCGACAACGGTACCACCAACAGCGCCCGTGGCCGCCCACTCACGCAAGAGCGCATTGGTCGAGCCGACCGAATCCAATATTGTCAACTGCCGTCCCAGACAAGTGGTGTTGCAAAGCGCCTGTACTGCTGTCATCTGCAAGTCTTGTGGCAACGCCGTCAGTCGATAGCCACGATTGGTGACCGCTTCCACCATGCAACCCTCTTCACGTAAAGCGCACACCGCTTTCCACACCGCGTTGCGCGATATACCCAGCGTTTTGGCCAATTCATGTCCCGAAAGATACTGATCCGCCGCCATCAGCGCTTGCAGTACTTTGGTTGCCGTTGTCATACAGATCACCTCTGTCACAATTTTACGCCACCTCGCGCCTGTTGTCAACCAAATTCTCTATTAGGTTGACAATCGCGCATAAAAAAAGACCGCCGCGGCGGTCTTTTGTTTTAGTCGGTGCGGCGCTTGAGTTCTTCCACACAAGCAGGGCAAACGTTGTGCCCCTTGAAGGTGGATACATCACGTGAGTTGCCGCAAAAAATACAAGAGGGCAGATATTTGCGCAACACGATGGTGTTATCCTCCGAAAAGACCTCCAAAGCGTCCCCTTCGCCCACTTCCAATGTGCGGCGCAGTTCCACAGGGATAACGATGCGTCCCATGCTATCCATCACACGCACAATGCCGGTTGCTTTCATATCTATCGCTCCTTTTCTGCAATATTTTACATTAATATACCATATTCCCCATTTTCTGTCAACTTATTCTTTTCATAAAGCCATGGCAGGAACATATCTTATACTAAAAGTTGCAAAGGAGGGATGGGCATGCTTAATCGCTTGTGGCCACTGCTTATGTTGGTGGCTGTTGTGTGGGGCGCTATCAGCGGACGGCTTGATGAAGTGACCGCCGCCCTGTTGGCAAGCGGTGGCGATGCCTTTTCACTCTGCATCACCATCGGCGGCACGCTCTGCCTTTGGAATGGGATCATGTCTGTGGCTAAGGCAAGCGGCATCACCAAGGGGATCGCTTTTTTGTTGCGCCCTCTTTTGCGATGGCTTTTCCCCCATCTGCCACCGCAAAGTGCCGCCGCACAGGCAATTGCCGCCAATATGACCGCCAACCTTTTGGGGCTGGGCAACGCCGCCACGCCACTCGGCCTACAGGCTATGGACGCGCTTGAAAGCACCTGCCCAGCGCCCGATACCGCCAGTGACGAGATGGTGACCTTTGTGGTGATGAACACCGCTTCGTTACAGATATTTCCTGCAACCGTCATCGCCTTGCGGCAAGCGGCAGGCGCCGATGATCCCTTTGCCATTTTGCCTGCCGTATGGCTGGCATCGGTAGGCAGTTTTCTGATAGCTGTCACGGCCGCCGCTGTGTTTCGACGGCGGCCGAGGGAGGCGGCAGGATGAGCATGTCGCAGCTACTGATACCGTTGCTTTTTACAGGCGTTATTCTGTGGGGCATTTGGAAAAAGGTACCTATTTTCGACTGCTTTTCGGGCGGTGTCAAGGACGGTATACATACCACAGCGCAACTACTTCCTACGCTGATGGGCTTATTATTGGCAGTCAATGCACTGCGCGCCAGCGGCTTTACAAATGATCTGGCGCACTGGCTTTCTCCCATCACCACCAAACTTGGCCTGCCATCAGAGATTGTACCGCTCGCCCTACTGCGGCCACTGTCGGGTAGCGGCTCACTGGCGATGCTTAAAGATACACTGGCCATCCACGGTGCCGACTCCACTGTCGGCAAAATCGCCTCCGTTTTGCAAGCCTCCACAGAAACCACCTTTTACACCTTGACCGTCTATTTTGGACATCGCCACATCAAGCGCACGCGGCATGCGTTGGCGGCGGCCGCCACCGGCGATGTGGCAGGCGTGTTGTTGGCTACACTGGCAGTGCGGCTGTTATTGATATAAAAAAAGACCGTCCGCAGACGGTCTTTTTTATTATTCCTATATGTATCAGCCGCGGCAAGCACGCACGATCGCTTCGAGCTCCTCAGAACGAGCTTCCATATCCGCCACCAGCTTGAACTGGCTACGGCAACGGTCGAGATTGTGGTCAGGGCGATGGATCTTGAAATAGGTATCGCCGTTGAGGTAGTCCGCCAAGAAGCGGATGCCGCACTCATAGGTGAGCAGGCGCGCGGAGAATGCCAACAGCTCCCACTCCGCAGGAGCAAGGCAATCCTTCATCTCCTCAGTAAAGCCGCGGGTGAACGCCTCGAACAGATCGGTACGGCAATAGACCTTGGACAGGTCGGTTTCGTCCTCGGCACCGGCG
>JAZSHG010000187.1:0-3878 GCA_045533135.1 Acutalibacteraceae bacterium | reverse complement strand
GGTGAATGTATGCGCGCGAAAAGCGCTGGCAGACAGGGCAATCGCACTCGGTATCGAGCGGCTCTTCATCCAGTGTATATTTGCTGTTGAGCATATTGCGGTGTCCTTGCCACGTGAACACGTGTGCATGGCGCGCGTTGCGAGCAGGCATCACGCAGTCGAAAAGGTCGACACCGCGGTAAACGCCCTCCAAGATGTTTTCGGGCGTGCCCACGCCCATCAGGTAACGCGGCTTGTCCTTGGGCATGAACGGCTCGACCGCTTCGATCACCCGATACATTTCCTCAGCAGGCTCGCCCACCGCCAAACCACCAATGGCAAAGCCATCAAGGTCAAGCTGGGAGATCTCCTTCATATGCTCCACACGCAGGTCGTCAAAAGTGCACCCCTGGTTGATGCCGAACAACATTTGGCGCGGATTGATGGTATCCTCCAAACTGTTGAGCCTGTCCATTTCCGCTTTGGAACGCTTAAGCCAGCGCGTAGTGCGTGCACAAGACTGTTTGGCATAGGCATATTCGGCCGGATTTTCCACACACTCGTCAAAGGCCATCGCAATGGTTGAACCGAGGTTGGATTGTATGCGCATACTTTCTTCCGGCCCAATAAACAGCTTGCGGCCGTCAATATGCGAGGCAAAATGTACGCCTTCCTCTTTTATCTTGCGCAGCTTTGCCAGTGAAAACACCTGGAATCCACCACTATCAGTAAGAATAGGGCCATCCCAACCTGTAAACTTGTGCAAACCCCCAAGCCGACGCACCGTTTCATCGCCCGGGCGCAGATGCAAATGATAGGTATTGCAAAGCTGTACCTGGCATTTGATATCTTTCAGGTCATACGCCGACAGCGCACCCTTAATGGCGCCACAGGTCGCCACATTCATAAAAGCAGGAGTTTGCACCGTGCCGTGCGGCGTAACAAATTCACCACGTCGCGCACGACCACTTTGGGTCAATATCTTCATAGTTGCCTCCTGTTAAATGATCAGCATGGCGTCGCCAAAGCTGAAAAAGCGATATTCTGCCTCAACAGCGTGCCTGTACGCCGCCATGGTTTGCTCATAGCCGGCAAACGCCGATACCAGCATAATCAGTGTGCTTTCAGGTAGGTGGAAATTGGTGATCAAACCGTCAAGCACCTGAAAATGATACCCGGGATAGATGAATATCTCCGTCCAGCCGTCTTTCGCCTCGACCAACCCATTTTCGTTTAGTCCCACACTTTCCAGTGTACGACAGCTGGTCGTACCAACCGCGATCACGCGACCACCGGCCGCTTTGGTTTCGTTGATCAGCTGTGCAGTTGCAGGCGGCAGCTCATAATGCTCCGCGTGCATCTTATGATCGGTGATCTCCTCTGCTTTGACCGGGCGGAAGGTGCCAAGTCCCACGTGCAAGGTTACAAACCCCACGCGCACGCCCTTTTCCCGCAATTTTGCAAGCAGTTCGGGGGTGAAATGCAGTCCGGCAGTAGGTGCGGCGGCAGAACCGACCTCGCGAGAATATACCGTCTGGTAGCGTTCTTGATCTTCCAGCTTTACCTTGATATACGGCGGCAACGGCATTTCGCCGATTTGTTCCAACACGTGGTAGAAGTTGCCCTCGTAGGTAAACTTCACCAAGCGGTTGCCCTCGTCGACAATGTCCAGCACTTCCGCTTCCAGCAACCCGTCACCAAACGTGAGAATGTCGCCTTTTTTAGCGCGACGTCCGGGGCCTGCCAGCACTTCCCACGTATCGACGCCCTTTTGCGTAAGCAGCAATAGTTCCACCGCCGCGCCCGTCGCCTTGCGCTGTCCGTAGATACGTGCAGGCAGCACACGGCTGTCGTTGAGAATCAGGCAATCTCCTGCCTGCAAATAGTCAAGAATGTCCGTAAAATGCTTATCTTCAAAACTGCCGTCCTTACGGCTAAGTGCCAAAAGACGCGAACGGTCACGACAGGCAAGCGGTTCCTGCGCAATACGCTCGGGGGGTAGATCATAATAAAAATCCTGTCGTTTCACAGAAAAATCCTCACTTTTCCTTGTAGAATAACCGCAGTTTTTCTCGTCTGACGATTGACAGCGTGATCGAGAAATGCTATAATAATAGACTGTAAAAATTAAGAGCGCGAAAAATCTTTTGCTCTGTCAGCCAAACACATCTATTATATCCTGTTTCCTGTCACATTGCAACCGCATTTTTCAAACGATTATGCAAAAGGAAGTGTATCCTATGAAAAAATATTCTGTCGGCATCATCGGCTGCACCGGTATGGTGGGGCAACGCTTTGTCACCCTGCTCTCCGATCACCCGTGGTTTGAGATCACCGCTATGGCCGCCAGCGCCAACTCCGCAGGCAAGACCTATGAAGAAGCGGTGGGCAACCGTTGGGCGATGAAAACGCCGATGCCCGAAAAAGTGAAAAATATGCCTGTGATGGACGCCGCTGATGTGGCGGCTGTGGCGGCGAAGGTGGGTTTTGCTTTCTGCGCGGTCAATATGCCCAAGGCGGAGATCAAGGCTTTGGAAGAGGCCTATGCCAAAGCCGAGTGCCCCATCGTTTCCAATAACAGTGCCCACCGTCACACCCCTGACGTACCGATGATCGTCCCCGAGCTCAATGCCGATCACGTGAACGTCATCCCCTTCCAGCGCGAGCGTTTGGGCACCAAACGCGGCTTTATCGCTGTCAAGTCCAACTGTTCGTTGCAAAGCTATGTTCCTGCGCTCTATCCGTTGGACAAATGGGGCGTGAAGGACGTTTTGGTCTGCACCTATCAAGCCATTTCCGGCGCAGGCAAGACCTTCGAGCGCTGGCCCGAAATGGTGGACAATGTGATTCCCTACATCGGTGGCGAGGAAGAAAAATCCGAGCAAGAGCCGCTCAAAATTTGGGGTAAGATCGAAAACGGCGTGATCGTTGACGCCGCCTCCCCCGCTTTTACTGCGCAGTGCCTGCGCGTGCCCGTTACTGACGGTCACTTTGCCGCTGTGTTCTGCCGTTTTGAGAATAAGCCCACCAAAGAGGAAATCCTTGACGCGTGGAAATCCTATAAGGGTCGCGCACAGGAATTGGATCTGCCCAGCGCGCCCAAGCAGTTCCTGCACTACTTTGAAGAAGACAATATGCCCCAAACACGTCTGCATCGTGATTTGGAAGGCGGTATGGCTATTTCTCTCGGCCGTCTGCGTGAGGACAGCCAGTATGATTACAAGTTTGTCGGCCTTTCCCACAACACCCTGCGCGGTGCCGCCGGCGGCGCTGTGCTGTTGGCCGAATTGCTGTGTGCGGAAGGCTACATGGATTAACAGGAGGAATCGATATGCGTAAAAACACCGTTTTTACCGGTGCAGGCGTTGCGCTTGTAACGCCCATGCACGCCGACGGCAGTATCAATGAGCAAAAGCTGTGCGAACTAATCGATTGGCAGATCGCCGAAGGCACCGATGCGCTTGTCATTTGCGGCACCACCGGCGAAAACTCCACCATGTCCTTGGAGGAACACCTCCACACTCTGCGTATCGCCACCACGTATAACAATCACCGCGTGCCGCTGGTTGCTGGTACAGGTTCCAACGACACAGCTTTTGCCATCGAAACGAGCGTAGAAGCCGTCAAAATGGGCGCTGATGCGTTATTGGTCGTCACCCCGTATTATAACAAGACCTCCCAACGCGGTCTTATCGCACACTACACCGCCGTTGCGGAGTCTGTCCCCAACACGCCTATCATTATGTATAACGTGCCCGGTCGTACAGGACTGAATATGCAGCCCGAAACAGTTGCTTATCTCTATGAAAACGTCCCCAACATTGTTGGTATTAAGCAAGCCAACGGCGACCTTTCCTCTGTAGCAAAAATTGCCGCACTGTGCGATATCGACATCTATT
>JAZSHG010000013.1:0-15955 GCA_045533135.1 Acutalibacteraceae bacterium | reverse complement strand
ATATGTGAGCCACGTCCATTTTAGGCGAAGTGGTATCAGCATGATGCGCATTTTAAAACTGCGCGGTCTCATCAGTTTTAGATAACGTCGCGTTCTGTCTGCAGTGATCATGGCACGAATAGCGGCTTTTTTCTCTTTTTTTGACAACGCACAGGCGGCATTGGTCACATTCTCAATACAACCGAGCAAACGCTCGATATAGCGGCGCGCCAAGAACTCACGGCTTTCGGGTGTGTCGAGTTTCCAATAGCTAAACAGCTCCTCCATCCACCCCTGCTCTTCTTCGCGCTTATCATACATCTGTGCCACATATTTGGCTGTTTCGGAATCGGCACGTGCACGGATAAAGTGATAATATGCCTTTTCTGTGACGACTACGCGTTCAACGTCACGTATAACGCTCATATTAAAGGGAAAATCATCCCAAAATGTCTGCGGAAACCGCAGGTTGTTTTCTAAGATATAGGACGCTTTATAGAGCTTATTCCAAGGCGTGTACAGCAGGTTGCGGTCAAACAGCTCCACTGCCACCTTATGAAAATCATCAGCGCTTTTGCAAACCGTGTCGGTATAGGCATTTTTTTGCGTGACGAATTCCTTTTCGTTATAATAGGTATCGATATAATAGCCGCTCACCACATACTGGGCATCGTGCGCTTCTGCAAGACGCACCATATCCTCAAGCATGGTTGGTTCTGCCCAGTCATCGGAATCCAAAAAATAAAAGTACTTGCCGCGTGCACGCTCGATGGCCACGTTGCGCGCCGATGGCGCACCACCGTTTTCTTTATGGATTACAATAATGCGTTCATCCTGTGCCGCGTATTGGTCACAAATCTCGCCACTCTTATCCGGCGTACCATCATCAACGGCAAAAAACTCAAAATGCGGATAGGTCTGCTGTAATATACTTTCAATCGCCCGTCCCACATACTCTTCGACCTTGTAAACAGGCATAATTATACTAACAAGAGGCTTGTCCATAATATGACTCCTTCTATCTTGTATACGATGCGCCGACAAATGTTATTACGAATAATAGTATAGCACTTTTTTATAAAATGTGCAAGAAAAAAAGCAAGGCGCTTTTGAAACGCCTTGCTTTTTTGTTAGCCACACATAGGAATGATCAGCATACAGTTTTTCGCCAGCACATCCTCATCAAGACCGTTCTCCTGCATGATAGCTTCAACGGAGGTGCGACAGCCTTTTGCGATCTCCCACAAAGATTCCCCCTCATCGGCATAATACAGCTTCAGTGCGGCACGATGCGGCGGATAAGAAATACTTTCATCTGCAGAAATTTTTGTCAAGCAGGGTATTGTTTGATTCTGTACCCACAGGCAGGTGAGCAAAACATCCATACGTATCTCCAATTTTTCGCCATTTTGCGAAAAATCAGTGCGCAATACACACACTTTTGCTTTGAGCGTTCCCTCTTGTGCCGGGCAAGGCAGTGTATACTCGGCAGTGCGCTCATAATATCCAACCTGCCCATCTACATCCCGTGCCAGCATAAACATTTGGATATGCCCTTCGACAACGCCTCCGGCTTCAGTTGCGCTATAGGTCGGTGGTGATACTTCTGTCCAAACATCCAAAACCTTGTCGACACTTTCCGAGGGCAGTTCAACCGTTTCCTTAATGGCATGCCGCGTTGTATCCTGCATACAAATGCTTTCAAAGTTGACTGTACGTACTTCTTGCTGAATGGGACTCTTCGCAGAATAGGCATCCGTTAAAACCTGTTGTGGTGTCGTGCGATATCCACAAACCGATGCATTCACTTTAATAGAAACTGTCAACAGTGTGTTTTCGCCGGCTTGATTGGGAGTTACACGTATGTCCTGTGACGCCACAGCCGTGTCAACACAACAGAGAAGATCCTCCTCCAAACCTTCCGCATCAAACAATTGACTAAACGGTATCTCGTGTGTTACCTGTTCGGTATTCCCCTCTTCTCCTGCTGTCAGATAGATATTTTTCAGGCAAATAACACCTTTGAGCACCATCTTACCACCCATAATACGCGGCGGTTCGGTCTGAATACCGCAAGCAGTACGTAGCAGTGTTTCCACTGGGGCGCGAGAGCCGATGTCCAACACCTCATTAACAGTAAAGCTCTTTTCTGCTACTGCCGAGGGCACGCTGCTTGCCACCTCCTTACGGCGTACAAACAAGCTATCATCATTTGCCTCGGTCAATAGCGGCACAGCCGTTGCACAACACAGCCGCAGATGTATGCTAAAGGCACCGTGAATATCAAATCTACGTGGGCTGGTCGCCCGACAGTTGACATATTCCACTGCCGTATCTAAGGTATAGGACGGCATCGTACCAACGCCGTTTTTCAGGACAAACACACTGGTAAAGGGTTGTGAGAATTCGCACACGCGCACACTTTTCCGTTCCTCGTCCAAATACAACACGCGTATGGCCGCCATCCCTTCTACCGTCAGTCGATCAGCACTAAGCTGGCGAGACTGTATGTAAGGGGTGAGATTACATTTGAGCACTGCCGCAATATCGGGGCAATATTCCGGGAGCAAAAAATCCCCATCGATCGGTCGCTCATCTCTGTCGTCATATACGCACTCATTAACCATTACAGAATTGTTCGGTAAAAACTCCACTTTCAATCGCTCCTTTTCATTCCATTGTTTCTCTATCACTATATGTCCATCGAGAGTGCGATATGCCTTTTATGTGTTGCGAAACACAACGTGTTGTGATATAATCTGTTTACAGAGCAAGCGCAGGCAGAAATGGTCGCAAAGTACATCGGCGAGAACTTGTACAAGTCGCCCGAAAGCCAAAAGTTTGTGCGCCAGTATATGAATGGTGGCTTGCAGAGAATGCTTGCCAATCGATCGTATCGTCAGCAATATCGTGCGGCTGATGCACAAGGTCAGCAGAGATTGCGGCAGGAGCGTGCGCTGGCAGAGGCGTTGCGCAACAGACAAAAATTAACCCCCGAACAAATCTATGCTACACAGCAGAGAATTGCCGAGGGTGATTTAACTGGGGCAAGGTATAGTACAGGTATCAGTCTTGAAAAAAGCATAGATCAATATCCGTATGATATGCAAAATGTTATAGACGGATATGTTGAGGCTGTTGACGAAAATATTCTTGCGGCAGCAGAGGAGCATCGAAGTGGAAATGTGGATGGGTTCCGAAGAGAAAAGGTCACAACGCCGAATCAAAAGTTTTATGATGATGTTTACAAGGAAACCGGCGTAGATGTATCAAACGAAGACGTCTACATAAACTCAAACGCATTTAGGCATATAGAAAAACGGCACGGAATCAACGGACGAGCAGACAATTCGATGGCAAATCTAAACGACTTGGCACGAGTTGGCTTTGTCATAAACAATGCCGACAGCATCGAACTGTTGCGAGAAAACGGGAACCCCGTGTATAGCACTGAGTTTAGCACGGCAGATGGGAAACCTGCGCCACTTGTTCTCATCAAGAAAAAAATAAACGGCACATATTATTGCGTCGTTGCGGCGACGGACGGAAAGTGGAATAGAACTTGGGTAGTGACTTCTTTTATAAATAAAAAAGAAGGGCTTACGCAAATACTCCATGCTGAAATGTCAGCCTTAGGTACTACGTCCGAAACGCCCCTTGCATCTCGCCCTTCTGACATCAAATTACCACAAAGTGAAGCTGATGTCAATACCCAATATATGCAAAATGGAATAAATTATTCCGCAGGCAATTCTCGTCTTGATGATATTCTTTCGGGCGCGCGCGATGTGGATGCGGAATGTCAACAAGCCATTGACACCTACGCAGAAACAGAGAAAAATTGATTTATTTTAGTACGAAGGGTGGAATATATATGTCCGTTGCATTGATCACTGGTGCTTCATCAGGTATCGGTATGGAGTTCGCACAACAACTGGCACAAGCGCAAGAGGTTGACGAATTTTGGCTGGTGGCGCGCAGAAAAGACCGATTGGAAGCGCTCGCGGCATCATTACCTGTCCCTTGCCGTGTTATCGTCGCCGACCTGGCCTGTGAAGATGGTATCAACGCACTCAAAACTGCGTTAGATACTGAAAAGCCCTCTGTCAAATGGCTTATTTGCGCTGCCGGATTTGGTCTGTTTGGAGATTATGCCCAGGTGCCGGAAAAGCAAGTGATTGGTATGATTGACGTCAACGTAAAAGCGTTGGTACGCGTTACCTACATGACCATCCCCTATATGCCTGCCGGTGGGCATATTCTTGAAATGGGTTCTGGCTCTTGCTTTACGCCACTGCCCAACTTCAATGTTTACGCCTCTTCCAAGGCCTTTGTACTGCATTTTGGCAAAGCTTTGCGTTATGAAGTGAAAAAACAGCAGCTTACCGTCACCGTGTTTTGCCCCGGTTGGGTAGATACGGAGTTTTTAGGATTGGCATTGCCCGATGGCGTCAACGGCCCTAAATCTATGAAACCGCTACTTAAAGTCGAGCCAATCGTCAAAAAGGCGATCCGCGCCTGCCGACGCGGACGCGTGATGTGTGTCACAAACTGGTATACCAAGATGCAACACGTACTGTTCAAGATCTTACCCGACTGCATTTTGACAAAGCTATGGCTGAAAATGCAACGAAAAGTGTAAAAAAGTCCCGCCTATCGGCGGCACTTTTTTATTACTCTTCTTTTAGCAACTGACGATACAGACGGATGTACTCGTTGGCGGAGCGCCCCCAACTGAAATCACATTCCATCGCTCGTTTTACCAACACAGGCCACAGCTCTTTGTCTCTGTAAGCCTCTAATCCGCGGTGGATTGCATAGAACATATCGTCTGCATTATAGGTTTTGAATGTAAAGCCATTCCCCTTGCCATCCCCACAATCCTGGATGCTATCCTTAAGACCTCCGGTTTCACGCACGATCGGCACTGTACCATAGCGGCAGGCCACCATCTGCGACAAACCGCAGGGTTCACTCTTGGAAGGCATCAAGAACAGGTCCGCACCGGCATAAATTTTACGTGCCAGTTCAGGCACAAAGCCAGCACAATAGCAGAATTTTCCCGGATAACGGCTTTGCGCCTCACGGAAGAAGTTTTCAAACGTCCACTCACCCGAGCCGAGAATGACAACCTGTACATCCTCTTTCATCAGATTGTCAAAAACATATTTGACAAGGTCAAGGCCTTTATGCGACGCCAAACGCGTCACCATACCAATCAGCGGTACATCTGCCCGTTGCGGCAGGTTAAGACGCTCTTGCAAAGCCGCTTTGTTTGCCGCTTTAGCAGAGAAATCCTCAGCCGAATAGTTGGCATACACTTGCGTATCAACCGCAGGGTCATATCCGACCGTATCAATACCGTTGAGGATGCCTGTCATCTTCCAACTACGCTCACGGATAATGGAATCCAAGCCGTGAGAGAACCAAGGATCTTCCAATTCGCGTGCATAGGTGGGACTGACGGTATTGACGCGATGTGCCGCCTCAATACCACCCTTCATCAGATTAACACAGCCATCGTGCTCCACCAAACTACGCGCAGATTCCGGCAGACCAAACACATCGCCCATAATCTCCATGCCATATTTGCCCTGGTATTGGATGTTGTGAATGGTGTAGACGGTTTTGATACCCTCGTAGCCTGCGCGATTGGCATAAAACAGGCTGTAATAGACGGGGATTAGTGCCGCCTGCCAATCGTTGGCATGGATAATATCGGGTTTAAAACCGATAACATCAATCATTTCCAGCACTGCACGAGAGAAAAATGCGAAGCGCTCAGCATCATCATAGTGGCCGTAGAGACCTGCGCGTTTGAAATAATACTGGTTATCAAGCAGATAATAGATCACGCCGTCGCGCTTGGCTTCAAAGATACCGCAATACTGACGACGCCACGCTACAGGCACCGACATACTACCCAAAAAGGTCATATTGTCACGCAATTCCTGCGGCACGGACTCATAAAGCGGCATGACCACACGGCAACCGATCAGTCTTTTGCGTAATGCCACAGGCAAAGAACCTGCCACATCCGCCAAACCGCCCGACGCGGCAAATGGCAATGCTTCACTGCTGGCAAACAAAACTTTCATAAGGTTTCCTCCTTAAACAGAAACGCCTTTCTTCACGAACAAGGGATACGTTTCCACGCCTTGCAGGCGGCGGCTCTCTTTTACTGTTACGTTTTTATCCAAAATGACACAGTTGAGTTGCGCATCCTGTGTGATCACCGAACCTTGCATCACAATGGAATTTTCCACCACTGCGTGCTTAGCAATAGACACATCGCGGAAAATAATGGAGTTGACCACTTTACCGTTGATATGCGAACCATCGGCAACCAAAGAATTGGAAACATCAGAATTGAGGCCATAAATAGCCGGCGAGCAATCACGCACTTTGGTATACACAGGTCTACCGGTCAAGAACAGCTCTTTGCGCACATTCGCATCCAAAAGCGCCATATTCGCTTCAAAATAGCTCTGCAACGAATAGATGACCGCCGTCCACTCCTTGATCTCATATCCGCAGAGCTTAATATGGCCATTGCCACGCTGCAAAAAGTCACGTTCAAAGTTAGTAACACCGCGACGGCGTGCTTCGTGGATGATTTCCAACAGCAAGTTCTTGCTCAGCACATACAAACCGATACCATAGGAGGCCTCACCACCACCTGCCATATCTAGTTCAACATCGCAGATAACGCCATTGTCATCAAGCGACAAAAGCAGTGTATCACGCAGGCGAGGCACCTTGCCGTTGATATACGCTACTGTGATATCCGCACCGGACTCCGCGTGCGCTTGCAGCATAGCGGCATAGTCGATGCTGGCAGCAACATGAGAGTCAGTAATCACAATATATTCTGTCTTGGCCGCCTGTATGAAGCTTTCCAGATCAATCAGCGGCCGCAAACGGCCGTCATAATCTTCGTCGGAGCCTTGTGCCGTAAGTACATAGAGACCTTCCTTTTTGCGCGAGAGATCCCACGCTTTGCCCGATCCCAGGTGGTCCATCAAAGAAGCATAGTTTTTCTTGGTGATAACACCAACGCGCGTGATACCGGCGTTGACCATGTTAGACAGCGGGAAGTCGATCAAGCGATAACGACCGCCAAACGGCAGAGAACCCATGGAACGGTGAGCGGTCATTTCACGCACCGCTCCATCGTGACGGTTAGCAAAAATCAATCCGGTTGCAGTATATTTTCCCATCGTCTTACACCTCCTCAATATCCGCTTCGACCATGGCTTTGGGTGCTACGCGGCAACCCTTGCCGATCTTGCGTCCCGATGCCACAACAGCCACGCCCCACTCATCCGTAGGCGTTTCCTCAGGTCGACCGCCGACAACTGCATTTTCTTCAATGACAGCGTTTTCGGCCACGATCGCATATTGTACAACAGCGCCTTTTTTCACCGTAACGCCCGGCATAATGATCGAGTCGCAAATTTGTGCACCTTCCTCAACGGTGACGCCGGAGAAGATGACCGCAAAATCAACCTTGCCACAGATGTTGGAGCCTTCGGTGATCATGCTGTTTTGCACTTCCGCCTTATCGGAAATATAGTGCGGCGGCAAACCGGTGTTGCGAGAGTAGATCTTCCAAGAAGGATCGGAAAGATCAAGCGGCGTCTTGGGATTAAGCAGATCCATGTTGGCTTCCCAAAGGCTGTCGATCGTACCGACATCCTTCCAATATCCCTCAAAACGGTAGGCAAACATCCGCTCACCGCCCGACAGCATGGCAGGTAACACGTTTTTACCGAAGTCGTTGCTGCTTTCGGGATTCGCTTCGTCGGCGTTGAGATAGTCACGCAGTTTTTTCCAGTTGAAGATATAAATGCCCATGGAGGCCAAATTGCTCTTCGGTACCTTGGGTTTCTCATCAAACTCATAGATCGAGCCGTCTGCATTGGTATTCAAAATACCAAAGCGGCTCGCCTCCTCCATCGGTACCTCGATCACTGCGATGGTGCAGTCGGCGTTATTCGCCTTGTGCTCGTCAAGCATTTTGGAATAGTCCATCTTGTAGATATGGTCACCCGAAAGCACCAGTACATATTCGGGGTCATAACGCTCAATAAAAGGAATATTTTGATATATCGCGTTGGCAGTACCCTTGTACCAATCCGCGCTTTTATTCTTTTGATAGGGCGGCAGGACATGCACACCTGCATCCATACGGTCGAGATCCCACGGCGTACCGGAACCGATATAATCATTGAGTTCCAGCGGCTGATACTGCGTCAGCACGCCTACCGTTTCAATTCCTGAGTTCACGCAGTTGGAAAGCGGAAAGTCGATGATACGATATTTTCCGCCATAGGGAACCGCAGGTTTGGCGATTTCTCGCGTCAATGCATACAGTCGACTTCCCTGACCGCCGGCCAACAGCATCGCTACGCATTCTTGCTTACGATACATATAGTAAACCTCCTTGTGTCCGAAGACACGTATACTAATTACACTCTTAACATTTTACCAAACTTTTCTACAAAATGCAATAGGTATTTATACAAAATAAAAAAATATTTTTTATCATATTATAAATTTTTATATATTTTTCACAATGTTTTGTCAACATGTTCGTGCAGACAATACCCACACGGTTACACAGTATACCCCCTGTCAGTTCAAATCTCTGTCGAAACGCGTCTTTTCTGCCTTGGAATTTCATATTTTTTCATCTTGTCCCATATACATTGCTCTAAAGGCGAAAGGAGTGATGACTGTATGCAATCAACATTTCTCAAAAACGCCGCCCTGCTGACAGCGACCTCACTGATTTTGCGCGCGGTGGGAATGGCTTTTCGTGTGTATATGTCTCATGCGGTTGGCGCGGAAGGTATGGGGCTTTATCAGCTGATCGTTTCGGTATATGTACTGGTTTCCACCTTCGCCACAAGCGGCATATCCACTGCGGTAACGCGCTTGGTAACCGATGAGTTAGTAAAGGGAAGCTGTGCTTCGGTAAAGCGGCTGTTACGCATCGCCTGTGTCATTAGTTTAGCGCTGGGATTTATATCTTTTGCCACGGTATTCCTCTGTGCAAGACCGGTTGCTTTGTGGTTTATTAAAGATGTGCGTGCTATTAGCGCTTTGCGCGTTTTAGGAGTTGGATTGCCGTTTATGGGGCTGTCCGCCTGTCTGAAGGGATATTTTTTAGCAAGACGCCGCGCCGAAGAACAATCTTTTTCGCAATTGATAGAGCAAGCGTGTCGCATACTGTGCATTTGGCTTTTGCTCTCGCATTTTGGTGGAGATGTCACCACATCTTGCGCCTGTGTTATGGTTGGCGATACGATCGCGGAGGCAGTTTCGTGCCTGTTTTTGTGGTTGCGATACCAAAAGGACACAAAGGAATTACACCATTTTTTGCCGCAAAAAGGACATATACACGCCGTTTTAAGACCACTTTGGAACATTGCTGCACCGATCGCAGCGGGCAGATATGTTACATCCTTTTTACATACAGCAGAAAATATGCTCGTTCCCAATCGATTGGCACTATTCAGTAACCGCCAGCAAGCGATGTCCTCTTTCGGCAATCTCAAAGGCATGGCCATTCCGCTTCTCTTCTTTCCTGCCTCATTCCTTTCGGCGTTTTCGCTGTTACTCATTCCCGAAATTGCCGATGCTCATGCGCGAAAGGCTACGCGACGCATACATGAAGCGATTTCGCGCTCACTCGGCATCACGTTTTGGGCATCCATCGGTATTGCAGGCGGATTCTTTTTGCTGGGTGATTCTCTTGGCCTGTTGATTTACCACGAGCAAGAAGTGGGATTCTTAATCAAGGTTCTCGCGCCTCTGATTCCTGTTATGTATGTGGAAAGTGTCGCAGATGGCCTCTTAAAAGGACTTGACCAACAAGTTTCCACCTTAAAATTTCACATTATTGATTCTTCATTGCGCATTGCACTCATTTTTTGGGCGGTGCCGCGCTATGGTATGGCAGGCTTTTTATTCGTGATGATCGTCAGCAACACTTTAACTGCCTTTCTCAAAATACACCGACTTCTTCATGTGACCGCTATGCGTTTTCACTGGTTTAAGTGGGTGCTCTCCCCTATGTTATGTATTGCTCTTCCTGTTGCGGTTTGGCAATTGTTTTTGCCGCATATCGCGCTGCAAACGCTTTGGCTACGTGTGGCACTTGTAAGCTTTTCAACCGCAATTATGTATTTACTGCTTTCTTTATTTACAAAATGTCTTACACTCGATGATTTTAGACGCACAACAACAGTTAGCGCACTGTCAAAAGCATAACAAAAAGCCGCTCCCGAACTTACGGTGAGCGGCTTTTTGTTAATCCTTAGTACCGGTATGGGTATTGTTTTTGTCGCGAAACAGCAGAGAAATACACCAGATACCAGCCAGTGCTACCAGTGTGTAGATGATACGGCTGATGAGGCTGTCCTGTCCGCCACAAATCCACGCAACAGTATCGAATTGGAACAAACCGATACCGCCCCAGTTCAAAGCACCGACAATGACCAAGATCAAGGCAATGATATCCATTTGGGTCACTCTCCTTTTAGGTTTATCTAACGAACCCAACAGTAGTATAAACCACGCGCGCACGCAATATACGCACAGGTAAAACATTTTTATCGCTTTTCAGAAAAATGGCGCATAAGTATTGGTTTTTTTATAAATTTGTGGTACACTGTAAATAATCGTACATAGGAGAGCTATGCTATGAAAAAACTGTTGCGCCTTTTAAAAAATTACAAAAAAGAATGTGTACTCGCCCCCCTCTTTAAAATGTTGGAGGCTTTATTTGAGTTGTTCGTCCCCTTAGTGATGGCGGCTATTATCGACACGGGTGTTGTAAATGGAGATACCGCCTTTATTACCAAGTGTGCCATTCTGCTGATCCTGTTGGCTATCATTGGCCTTACCTGCTCGTTGACTGCGCAGTACTTTTCGGCACGCGCCGCAGTTGGCTTTGCCGCCAAGATCCGTCATGCACTGTTTTCCCATATACAAGATCTTTCCTACGGTGATCTCGACGGCCTTGGCACCTCTACTATGATCAACCGCTTAACAAGCGATGTCAACCAAGTGCAAAATGGTGTCAACCTGGTGTTGCGCTTAGCTATGCGCTCGCCATTTGTGGTGTTTGGCGCCATGATCATGGCTTTCACCGTGGATGTGCAAGGCGCGCTCACTTTTGTAGTTGTCATCCCTCTGCTGGCTATTGTAGTGTTTGGTGTGATGTTGGCCACGATTCCGCTTTTCAAAAAGGTACAGGGGAAATTGGATGTTGTTATGCGCCGCACGCGTGAAAATCTCACCGGCGTACGTGTTATTCGTGCATTTCATCAAGAAGAGGCACAAAACGAGGCTTTTGCCGATGAAACCGCAGGGCTCCTCAAAGCGCAGGTGTTTACAGGCCGTATCACCGCTTTGATGAACCCGCTCACGGTGGTGATCGTCAACGCAGGCATCTTGGCTTTGCTCTGGACAGGTGCAATCAAGGTCGACGGTGGCATCTTGACTGCCGGTGCAGTGATTGCGCTGGTCAACTATATGTCACAAATTCTGGTCGAGTTGGTAAAGCTTGCCAACCTCATTATCACCGTCACCAAAGCTTGGGCTTGCGGCGACCGCATCCAGGCGGTTTTGGACATGCCTTCTTCAATGCCTGTGAAGAAAGCACCCACTCATTTGGGAGATGGCACTGTCGTTTTTGAGAATGTGTCTCTCACCTACCCCAATGCCGCCGAACAGACACTGTATCCATTTTCTCTTACAGTTAACGCAGGCGAAACCGTAGGTATTATTGGCGGTACAGGATCGGGCAAAAGCTCACTCATTAACCTCATCCCTCGCCTGTATGACGTTACAAGTGGCCGCGTTTTGGTCAATGGCACCGACGTGCGTGAACAAGATGTGGATATTTTGCGCAGTACCATCGGTATTGTCCCCCAGCATGCCGCGCTTTTAAAAGGCACCATCCGCAGCAATCTGCTTTGGGGCAACCCCGATGCCAGTGATGAACAGTTGTGGAAGGCATTGGAAATGGCACAGGCAAAAACGTTTGTTGCCGAAAAAGACGGCAACTTGGACGCGCCCGTTGCACAAGGCGGCAAAAACTTCTCCGGCGGTCAGCGCCAGCGCCTGACCATTGCACGCGCAATGGTCAGACAGCCGCGCATCCTTATATTGGATGATGCCTCATCGGCGCTGGACTATATGACCGACGCCGCCTTACGCAAAGCTATTGCCGCTCTTGAGCCGCGTCCTACTACCTTTATTGTATCCCAGCGCACCGCTTCTTTGCAAAACGCCGATAAAATCGTCGTTTTGGAAGATGGCGAAGTGGTGGCTGTCGGGGTACATGAAGAGTTGTTAAAATCCTGCGAAGTATACCGTGAGATTCATCTCTCACAGTATCCCGAGGAGGTGACGGAATGAAAAAGCTACCTTCCGCCGATTTGCGTATTGTTTTACACTATATCCGCCCCTATACGGGCCATTTGATCCTTTCCGTCATCTTCGCGTTTATCATGGTCTATGAAACGCTGCACGTCCCCTCTTTGATTGGCGAAGCCATTGACCTGATGCTCCCCGAAAAAACCGATTTTTCCGCTATTATGACCGTTCTACTGGAGATGGTGGTCTACATTGTACTGTCCGCCGTTTCGCAGTGGCTCCTATCATTGTGCAACAACCACATCGCCTACCGCGTGGTACGTGATATGCGCCAAAAAGCTTTTGACAAACTGCAAAAACTGCCTCTTGGCTATTTGGACAAGCACCCGTATGGCGAGGTCGTCAGCCGTATCATCACCGATGTCGATCAATTCTCTGATGGTTTGCTGATGGGCTTTACACAACTGCTCACGGGCGTGATGACCATCATCGGCACGTTGGTGTTCATGTTTTTAATGAGTCCAACCGTATCCACGGTTGTGGTATTTGTCACACCGCTATCTCTTTTTACGGCGGCGTTTATTGCCAAGCGCTCCTACACCTTGTTCCACAAGCAGGCCGAGGTGCGCGGTGAACAGACGGCCTATATCGAGGAAATGATTAGTCAACAAAAAACGACCAAGGCTTTCGGACGCGAAAAGGAGGCGCTTGCGCAATTCGATGAGATCAACGGCGAGCTGGAAACCTGTTCCCGAAAGGCGGTATTCTTCTCCTCTACTACCAATCCTTCCACCCGTTTTGTCAATAGCTTAGTCTATGCAGGCGTGGGCGTTTTCGGCGCCATTGCCGCCATCAACATCAAGCTGTCAATCGGTCAGCTCTCCTGTTTCTTGAGCTACGCCAACCAGTACACCAAACCTTTTAACGAAATATCGGGCGTTGTCACCGAATTGCAAAACTCGTTGGCGTGTGCCGCGCGCGTATTGGAATTTATCAATGAAAAACCTCTGCCACCCGATGCTACAGATGCGATTTCGCTTGACGATCCGCAAGGACACATCGTACTGTCGAACGTGTCTTTCTCCTACTCCCCCGACCGTCCGCTCATTCAAAATGTAAACTTAGAAGTCAAGCCTAGCCAGCGTATTGCTATTGTTGGTCCGACGGGCTGCGGTAAGACAACGCTCATCAACCTTTTGATGCGCTTTTATGACGTGGACGACGGCAGTATTTCTATTGACGGTATCGACATCCGTAAGCTCACCACGCGCAGTCTGCGCAAGGGCTATGGCATGGTGTTGCAGGAAACGTGGCTAAAAAGCGGTACCATTCGTGAAAACTTGGCGATGGGACGCCCCGATGCGAGCGACGATGAGATTGTCGCCGCCGCCAAAGCGGCGCACGCGCACAGCTTTATTCGCCGTCTGCCTAACGGCTATGACACCGTCATTGCGGAAGATGGCGGTGGTCTTTCACAGGGACAAAAACAGCTTTTGTGTATTGCGCGCGTGATGCTGTGTCAGCCGCCGATGCTCATTCTCGATGAGGCGACCTCCTCCATCGATACCCGTACCGAGATCAAGATTCAAAAAGCCTTTGCCACTTTGATGAAAGGGCGCACCACGTTTATCGTGGCGCACCGCCTGTCTACCATTCTCGAAGCGGATTGTATTTTGGTTATGCGCGACGGCAACATCATTGAACAAGGCACACACAAAGAGTTGCTCGCCGCCAATGGCTTCTACACGCAACTGTATAACAGCCAGTTTGCGCACTAAACTTGCGTTTTTGATTTGCTTGTGCTATACTAATCGTATGAACAAAAAGAAAGTGAAGTGTCCTTATGCATATTCAAGAATCCGGCGAAATGTATTTGGAAACCATTTTACTCCTATCCAAGGAGCGTGCCCAGGTGCGCGCGATTGACGTGGGTGAATATATGGGCTTTTCCAAGCCCAGCGTCAGCCGCGCTATCGGACTTCTCAAAAATGGAGGCTACGTGACCGCTGACGAGAACGGCTCACTCTCGCTGACCGAGGAAGGTATTGAGATCGCCGAAAAGATTTACGAGCGGCATCAGCTTCTCTCGCGCTTTTTGATGAAGCTGGGCGTGGATGCCGAAACCGCTTCCAACGACGCTTGCAAGATGGAGCACGTTATCAGTGACGTCTCTTTTGAAGCGATCAAGCATGAAATGATGAAGTAACACATAATAAAAAAGCAGCACCCGGCGGGTGCTGCTTTTTTATTTGTTCATATACTTTCCCACTGTTCTCCATGCACCAATCAGTCTATCCACACTCCAACCGGCATTGGCCGGAGAGGTGGATGGCAAACAGATAGCATCGAGACCGATAGTATCTCGAATATATTTGTCATAATACTTTTCGGCCGTTTTTCCGTTTACAAAAATCTGACAAATATTCGCCGTTTTAAGGATCGGCACGAGATCATTGGCGACAACATTTTTAATGGAGCTGTCCGAACTACCGCTAATATCGCAAGAAGCGATCACGTCCCACAACGCAATATGATTTTCAAGCAGAAAGCGGCGTTTCTCGGCAATCGTCAGCGGCGTATCGCTTTCCATCACGGCAGAAATCACTTTCCAGAATCGATTCTGAGGATGACCGTAGAAAAACAGCTGCTCACGGGATTTCACGGAAGGAAAACTGCCGAGAATCAGCACTTTCGAGTGCTCGTCGTATAAAGGCGGAAATGGATGTTGCGGCATAACAGCACCTTCCTTTACAGATTGGATTTCATTGTCCAGAAGTCCGTCGGCTCCTCATTACACCTCTATCACCATACCGTCGTACGAAACCTCGAACCCACGATCTGCCGCGATTTTCACAAAATCGTCATACAAAACGCTTTTTCCGTTATGGGAGAAGTGATTTAAGATAAATTTGGTTTTGTCGTCTGCCACGCCGATGCGAAACAGCTCCTTGCGCAATTCCACGCATCTGTCCAACGTCAAATGCCCCACATACGTGGCATTTCCGCACGCCTCGGTGCAATCCAACGAAATGAGATCTATCGGTTTTTTGACACCTTTCAGGTAGGTCATACTTTCTTCGGGATATTCGCTGGTGTCGTTGGAATAAAACACCGTTTTCCCATCTTTTTCGATCAGATATACAACCGGAGAGGAATTTGGTGCGTGGGCGGCTCGTAGCGCAGTGATTTTATACCCTTCCACGTCAAACGGTTCAAACAATGGTATCTGATTCACCAAAACATCCGCATCTGATATATTTTCCCGATTCTTCAATTCACTGATCATATAAAAGCCGGACTCATCGGAATAAAAGGTTAGCGGTTTTCGCTCTTTCAGATGGGCAAACCCGTTTTTTCTCATTTCCAGATCTGCCGGGTATAAGTGATCATAATGAGAATGCGTGATCAGACAGCTTTTGATGCTTGACAGCGGCACGTCATATTGCAGAAAATGCATATACGTATCCGCCGGAAAATCAATCAAAAGGCAATCATCGATCAGCGCTTGGCTTCTTGTTCTAATGTTTTTGCCACCCGCCAATCTTGTTTTTTGGCAAGTTTCGCAATCACAAAAAATAGCAGGGAT
>JAZSHG010000210.1:0-3967 GCA_045533135.1 Acutalibacteraceae bacterium | reverse complement strand
GTGGGCAAAAAGGAAAAAAAAAAGCCCGCGGACTTTGGGGCGCCCGGCCCGGTGTCTCCCCACTTTTTACTTGTTTTTACAGGCCTTCGTATTCGCCGTTTTCGGTCAGCTGGCGGATAGCCTCCTGCACCTTGGGCAGGTCTTCGCGATAGGTCACACCATACCATTTGCCATCGGTTTCCATCACGCGCACCTTATCCTTGCCGGACTGGATCTGCTCATCCACCACAAAGGGCAGGAAGCACTCACCCTTGATGGGATCGTGATCGGCATTCCACCACGCGTTGAAGGAGGTTTCCAGCACATCGAAGAAGCTCGGCTCAAAACCCCAAAAGTTCATCGACACAGGGGTATCCATAGCAAAGCCGCTGTTTTTGTCCAGCGCCGTATGCTCGGTCACGCGATTGAGATAACCGTCCTCAACCTCACAAATGCCGCGAGAAACAGTGCCGTTCTCGGTCAGGGTGTTGCCCAGGCGGAAGCTGACCATGCCGGTGCCACCTTCGGTGACGAGATGGTCGTGGATCTTTTTGAACGCATCGGCACCGTAGAAGTCATCCGCATTGATGACCGCAAAGGGAGTGTCCACCTTGTCACGCGCGCACAAAACGGCGTGAGCAGTGCCGTAGGGCTTGGTGCGGCCTTCGGGCTTTTCAAAGCCGGCAGGCAGCTTGTCCAGCTCCTGGAATGCATAGTCCACATCCATCATCTTTTCGGCGCGTTTGCCCATCACTTCACGGAAATCCTTTTCGATCTCCTTTTTGATGATGAACACCACTTTGTCAAAACCGGCCTTTTTGGCATCATAGAGGGAATAGTCCAAAATAACCTGTCCGTCGGGACCTACCGGAGTAATCTGTTTGAGTCCGCCAAAGCGGCTACCCATACCGGCGGCCATTACCAGCAGAGTTGTTTTCTTTGCCATTGTTCATAACCTCCTGTTGTCGTTAAATATACTGTTAGCGACCGTTTTTATAGGCCGCAGAAATCCAGGCACGCGTTTTGTCGTCCAACGCCTTCACCGAACGGCGATATTCGCGCGGCGACATATTTTCCGATTTCTTGAATTGGTTGCAAAAATAGTGGACGTTATCATAACCCAAAAGATCGGCAATTTGCGATATGTTGTAGTCACTTTCGCGCAAGTAGGTCTTCGCTTGGGTGATCTTCATACGAATAAAGGAGTGCATTGCACCCATCTGTTTATACTGGGTGAACAGCGATTTGATATGCGAGCGGCTGATATGGAAATGGCGCGCAAGCTGTTCCAGCGTGAGCTTTTCACCAATATGCTGTTGCATATACAGCACGATATCGTCGAGCAGTGGATGGCTGCCGATACGATGATCGGCGGCAATCGGTTGCTCCATCTGTCGCAGCAAAGAGAGCAGCAGCTCGGTCAGGTACAGCTCGATAAACTGTTCGCCACCCGTGGGTATTTCGCGGCGGCGCGTTAGGTCGCTGTCATACGGATCGTCCAGCGGCGATGCAAATACCAGACGGCTCTCGGACAAGATGCGCGACAAAAGCTCGCGCTGACCTGCGCCGACCTTAAATCGTTTGCCCTTGAACGCCGCCATTTCGGGCGACACACAACGAAAAGAGATGATCATTACGTTGGGGGCGGCAGTGCCGTTGGCGCGAAGATTGTGCCACTCGTTGGGGCTGTGAAACAGCATTTCCCCACTCGACAGCGCCATCTCTGCTTGATCAGCGGTGGCCAACACCTCTCCCTTATCCACATAGACCAGCTCCCAAAAATCGTGAGCCTCTCCTGTAAAGGTGTAGGTTTTGGAGAATTCAAAATAGTGCACCGAATACAGGCGATCGATCGCCAATGTCCGTTTTAAGGTAACACCTTTGTACTGCAATTCTCTCACCTCACGATTTCATCATATCACAGCTTTTCTTTTTTGTAAACAGAATGTTCTAATTTATAAAATTTTAAGCCGAATTTGCATATTCAGCCGCATTTTGAAGGCTTATAATGGAACCATACTATTATAGTAAGATACGGAGGTTATTCTTATGAAAGTTATCGTTTGCAAGAATTACGACGACGCTATGGCTGAGGCGGCGGCAATTGTTGCCGGCGTTGTGCGCGAAAAGCCCGACTGCATCCTCGGTTTGGCGACCGGCTCCACTCCCCTCGGTATGTATGACCGCTTGGTGGCGGAATATGAGGCCGGCAAGCTCGATTTCTCTCGTGTGTCCAGCTTTAACCTCGATGAATATTATCCCATCTCCCCCGACAATGATCAATCCTACCGTTATTTTATGAACACCAATCTGTTCAACCGTATCAATATTGACAAGGCTAACACCCGTGTGCCCAACGGCAGTGCCGCGGATCCCGATCAGGAGTGCAAGGATTATGAAGCCGCGATCGATGCCTCTGCCGGCGTGGATATTCAAGTGCTGGGTATCGGCCAAAACGGTCACATCGCCTTTAATGAGCCTGAGGAGAATCTGTACGCCTACACGCACCTGACGGGCTTGACCGAGAACACCATCAAGGCCAACTCTCGCTTCTTTGAAAATGAGAGCGACGTGCCGCGCCAGGCGCTCACCATGGGTATGGCATCCATCATGAAAGCGCGCAAGATCATTCTGCTGGCAACCGGCGCCGCCAAATGCGATGCAGTCAAAGTGTTGCTCAACGACCGCATCACCACCAACGTACCTGCCTCTTTGCTCAAGCTGCACCCCGATGTGACGGTTATCTGTGACGAGGCCGCTTACGCCTGCGGCAACTGATCTTTCAGTTATCCGAAGCCGTCCACACGCTCTATTTATGGGCGGCTTTTCAATTTTCAACAAGTTTAAAATTAAAACAGAAAAACCATTGTCAAAAAAACAGATTTGTGGTATACTATCTACACTGCACAAAAATCCACTCGTTTTCATTTGCTTTTTGATTTTTGTGCGTACATATTCTTTATACAAACGTATTTTATATTTTAGGAGGTCATTATAATGAGCGAAGGTGTTTTGATTAAGGGCAAAAAGAACAGCCTGGACCTGATCGTCATTGCCTTGGTAATTTTCGGTGTTGTGCTTTCGATCGCACTGTTCGTCGGTTTTATGATTTCGCACACCGACTATTATGATGCTGTTTATGAGTTTGTCAACAGCGAAGATCATGCCCACTACAGCGAATTTGGCAAAGCCGTCGAAAACCAAGCAGATTGCTGGTTCTGTGAAAGAATTGCCAATAACGGCAGTCAGCTTTCCTTCCTGCTTTCCCTCACGCTGGAATATTTCTGGGGCTTCATTATCCCGGTTGTTCTTTCCTTGGTTGCTGTGGTCATCTATGTGTGGATCGGCGGTTGTCGTCTGACCGTGACCAATGAGCGTGTCTATGGTAAGGGCACTTGGGGTAAAAAGGTTGGGTTCCCTGTGGATACCGTTCTCGGTGCGACTACCTGCGGTTTGAGCGGCGTGGCGGTTTCTACCACTTCCGGTACGACCAAATTCCTGCTGATCAAAAATGCCGATGCCGTCTGCGCAGTTATCAATGATGTTGTCAACGGTGGCGCACCTGTCGAAGCCGCGCCTGTTGCCCCTGTGGCTGTCCCCGTACAAACTGCATCTACCGCCCCTGTGATTGAGGAAGCGCCTGTCACCACTCCCGTGTTCGATGAGGAAACTGTTGCTCTTCCTGTGGACGCCCCCGTGGTTGAAGAGGCGCCTGCGGCTGACCCTGTTGCGGAACTGAAAAGATACAAAGAGTTGCTCGACAACGATATCATCACCCAGGAAGAATTTGATGCCAAGAAAAAGCAACTGCTGAATCTGTAATACATAATATGCCCAAAGGGCTGTGACGAAAGTCACAGCCCTTTTTGTTTCCTCTGCCAATTTCCACGGGCGCGCCGGCCCCTACAAAATAAGACGATAGGTTGCCATAACACTTGCAGGGCGCGACGTCCTCGACGCACCGCTCTTAAAAATGGCAATCCTTATT
>JAZSHG010000070.1:0-7915 GCA_045533135.1 Acutalibacteraceae bacterium | reverse complement strand
TGGCACAATAATTTGTCTTCCTAAGACCGCTTGGCCTCCGACTTGGAACGACCGGAAAGCGGATCGCGGATCGCGCCGCCGATGCAGGTGGCGGCACCGCCGAAGGGTTCAATCTCGGTCGGGTGGTTGTGAGTCTCGTTTTTGAACAGCAACAACCACGGCTCGGTCACACCGTCAACGTCCACATCGATCTTCACGGTACAGGCGTTGATCTCCTCGGACTCATCGAGCTTGTCCAGTTTGCCCTGTGCTTTGAGTGCGCGCATCGCCATCGTCGCCACATCCATCAGACAGATGGGCTTGGTGCGACCAAGTGCTTTACGCGCCGCGATATACTCATCAAAAGCGCTCTGCAACAGTGCATCCTCAAACTTGACATCGTCGATGACGGTCAAGAAGGTGGTGTGGCGGCAGTGATCCGACCAGTAGGTGTCGATCATACGGATCTCCGTGATGGTGGGATCGCGCTGTTCTTTGCGGAAATACGCCTGGCAGAAGGCGATATCGTCGCCATCCATGGCCAAGCCGTAGTTTTTCACAAAGGCATCGAGTTCCTCACGGGAGAGGTCAATAAAGCCGTTGAGCGTCTTGACCTCGGTGGGGATCTCATAGTCCGTTTTGAGAGTTTCAGGCTTCTCCAAAGAGGCCTCACGCGCTTCGACGGGGTTGAGCACATACTTCTTGATCTCCGCTACGTCAGCCGCCGTCAGCGCGCCGTAGAGCGCGTAGATTTTAGCAGTGCGCACGGTAGGACGATCGCCCTGCGACAAAATCTGGATACACTGTGCCGCCGAATCCGCGCGCTGGTCGAACTGACCGGGCAGATATTCCACCGCGAAAACGGTGGCATCGCCCAAATTCAGCTCTTCCGACACCAAGTCAAGCTGCGGCTCGGAAAAGACGGTGGTTTTGGCATAATCAAACAGTTCACGGGTGATGTTTTCCGCATCATAGCGGTTGATGACCCGTACGTCTTCCAAAGCGGCAATATTGAGGAGACTGCGCGCATCGGAAAGCAACGCTTTTGCCTCATTTGCCAGTTCTTTTTTCTTTTCAACAAATACTCTGTAAACCATTCTTATTCTCCCCTGTCAGGCTTTCAGTGCTTTTTGTCCAATATCCTTACGGTAATATGCATTATCAAAATGGATCTGCTTAACAAGCGCATAGGCGTTATCAATGGCCACCGGCAGGCTTTCTGCCACAGCCGTTGCACCCAGCACGCGACCGCCTGCTGTCACAAGCTGTCCATCTTTGATGGCGGCACCAGCTACATAGACTGTGTCAGCGATTTCTGCAGGAATGTGCAGTGCAAAGCCTTTGTCATAGGCTTGCGGATAGCCGTTTGATGCCATAATTACGCAACAGGCGTGCTGTTTTTTGAACACCACGGGCGTGTCGGCAAGGGTGCCGTTGGTAACAGCTTGCATCACGGTGAGCAGGTCGCTTTCCAAAAGCGGCAACACCACCTGCGTTTCGGGATCGCCGAAACGGCAGTTGTACTCGATCACCTTGGGGCCGTTAGGGGTCAGCATCAAGCCAAAATACAAGCAGCCCTTGAAGGTGCGCCCTTCAGCGTTCATCGCCGCTATGGTAGGCAGGAAAATGGTTTCCATACACACCGCCGCTACATCGCCTGTGTAGTAGGGATTGGGCGCGACAGTGCCCATACCGCCGGTATTCAGGCCGGTATCATTGTCCCCTGCGCGCTTGTGGTCCATAGAGGACACCATCGGCGCGACGGTCTGGCCATCAGTAAAGGCCAACACCGACACCTCAGGGCCCGTCAAAAACTCCTCGACCACCACGCGACTGCCGCTCTTGCCAAACTGACCGTCACGCATCATGGAAATGACCGCCTGCTTGGCATCCTCACGGGTTTCGGCGATGATGACGCCTTTACCCAGCGCCAAGCCGTCCGCCTTGATAACGGTGGGAATGGGCGCGGTTTCCAAATAGGCCAATGCCGCGTCGCAATCCTCAAACACCTCATAGGCGGCGGTGGGGATGTTGTATTTTTTCATGAGGTTTTTGGAGAACACCTTGCTCCCCTCGATGATCGCGGCATTGGCGCGCGGGCCGAAGCAAGGAATACCCTTTTCCTCCAGCGCGTCAACACAACCAAGCACCAACGGATCGTCGGGTGCGACCACCGCATAGTCTATCTGCTGTTCCACTGCAAAGGCGACAATGCGGTCGATATCTTTGGCGCCGATATCTACGCAAATCGCATCGTTGGCCATACCGCCGTTACCCGGGAGTGCATAAATGGTGGTCACAGCAGGGTTCTCTTTCAGTTTCTTGATGATGGCGTGCTCGCGGCCGCCACCACCAACCACCAATATTTTCATAGTGAAACCCCTCAATTAGTGATGGAACAAACGCATACCGGTGAACGCCATAACCATATCATACTTGTCACAGCAGGAGATGACCACGTCGTCACGGATGGAACCGCCGGGCTGTGCGATATAGCAAACGCCACTGCGGCGCGCACGCTCCACGTTATCATCAAACGGGAAGAATGCATCGGAGCCGAGCGCCACGCCGGTGATGGTGGCGAGATATGCCTTGCTCTCTTCGAGGGTGAGAGGCTCGGGCTGGCTGGTAAAATATTTCTGCCAGTTGCCGTCGGCGCAAACATCCTCTTCGTTTTTGTTGATATAGCCGTCGATCACGTTATCGCGTTCAGGACGGCCGAGATCGGCGCGGAAGGGCAGGTTGAGCACTTTTTCGTGCTGGCGCAGGAACCAAGTGTCCGCCTTGCCGCCAGCCAAACGGGTGCAATGGACGCGCGATTGCTGACCGGCACCCACACCGATGGCCTGACCATCAACGGCATAGCACACTGAGTTGGACTGGGTGTATTTCAGCGTGATAAGCGCTACGATGAGATCACGCACCGCTGTTTCGGGCAGATCCTTATTCGCAGTCACGATATTGGCGAGCAAGTCGCGATCAATACGGAAGTTGTTGCGGCCCTGCTCAAAGGTGATACCGTAAACCTGCTTTTGCTCGATAGGATCGGGAACAAAATCGGGATCAATTTGCACGATATTATAGTTGCCCTTGCGCTTGGAACGCAAAATCTCCAAAGCTTCAGGCTCATAACCGGGGGCGATGATGCCGTCGGACACCTCACGCTTGATGAGCAGGGCGGTGGTCACATCGCATACGTCGGACAGAGCCACCCAATCGCCGAAGGAGCACATACGGTCAGCACCACGCGCACGCGCATAGGCACAAGCCAAGGGAGAGGCATCCAGATCGGCGATATCGTCCACAAAGCAGGCTTTTTTCAAGGTATCAGACAGCGGAATACCTACTGCCGCAGAGGTGGGGCTGACGTGTTTGAAGGAAGCAACAGCAGGAAGTCCAATCGCTTCTTTGAGTTCCTTCACCAATTGCCAGCTGTTGAAAGCATCCAAAAAGTTGATATAACCGGGACGGCCGCTGAGGATCTCGATCGGCAGGTCGCTACCGTCAGCCATAAAGATTTTCGAAGGTTTTTGGTTGGGGTTGCAACCGTATTTGAGTGCAAATTCTTTCATGTTCGCTACTCCTTTTTATTTGTTTTTATTGATGATGATCTGAGTGGGCTTGCCGCCATCCAGCGGAACGGTGCGGACGAACAGCGACACCTTGTTATCCTCGTTGAGATTGTCCCACACAAGCTGGGCCAACTCTTCCGCGGTGTTGGGCAGAGCAACCTCTTCCGGCTCACCGTAGAAGGACGGAATGGGGTTTCCGTCACATTTGTAGGTGTGGATAAAATGGCCGATGCCGTCTAACGGATTGTAGCTGTAAAAATACCGCTGGCAAGCATCCGGATTACCGTTGTTGCTCTTGAGAATCGAAAGCTGATAATGGAACGCGCCACCCTCCGGAGCATAGTGAAGAATACCGGAAATGCGCGGCGTAAAGTTCGGCGTATCCGGCTCAAACTCACGGGTGTGCAACGCTTTAACAAATGCGCAACCGTCTTCACCGTTCTCCTTAATATAGTCACGAATGGTGTCGGTCTGATCACCGTTGGTGATAATGTCAATGTTGCCGTGTTGCAGATAAGGGTTATAAATGATCAAGCTGGGGTCAGAAAGCTTGGACTCGTCAAATGCCTTTGTGCGCATACCGCCATCGAATTCCTCAAAGATACGGTTGCGGCTGTTGACACTGCGGCCCATAATGAAATACGCGATCATCGCATTTTTGCCGTCAGCAGACTTGCCGATGACAATACCGCGACCGGGGTAAGTGTTTTCGGAAAGAAGTGTTTTTAAATCAAACAAAGCCATATTAGTCACCTGTTCTTTCTGTTATAATCTCACGGCAAACCCGTTCGGCGGCCGCAGGCAGTATTTTCCATTCTGCCAACCGCATAACGCGTTTTTGCAGGGTTTCGGGGGTGTCATTTTCGCGGATAGCCACCGCTTTTTGCATGATGATCTCGCCACCATCGGGAATCTCGTTGACGAAATGCACCGTCGCGCCGGTCACTTTAACACCATAAGCCAGTGCCGCTTCGTGAACGTGCAGGCCATAAAATCCCTTACCGCAAAAAGAGGGGATCAAAGAGGGGTGCACATTGATGATGCGACGGGGATAACTTTTGGTAAAGCGCTCGCTCAAAATAGCCATAAAGCCGGCCAGCACAATAAGATCGATACCGTTTTTGTTCAGCGTATCCATCAGTGCCGTTTCAAAGGCTTCCTGACTGCCGCAGTCCTTTTTCAGCACCACAGCAGTGGGGATGCCGGCCTTTTGCGCTCTTGTCAGCGCATAGGCACCGGCATTGTTGGCAATCACCAGCGCGATCTCGCCGCTTGGCAGTTTACCTGCGGTCTGTGCATCGATCAAGGCTTGCAGATTGGTTCCGCCACCCGATACCAGCACACCGATCTTGGCTTTGCTCATAACATCACCTTTTGCTCGGATTTGACAATTTCGCCGATCACATAGGCATCCTCGCCATTCTCTTGCAAGATAGCGAGCGCCTTGTCGGCATCTTCTTTGGCAACCACGATGCTCATGCCAACACCCATATTGAAGGTGTTAAACATATCGCGCTCGCTGATATTGCCCGTCTTGGCAATCAAATCAAAGATGGGCAACACACGCACAGCGGACTTGTCGATCTTGGCGCCGAGGCCCTCGGGAATGCTGCGCGGAATGTTTTCATAGAAGCCACCGCCCGTGATGTGAGAGATGCCCTTGACCTGCACCTGCTCAAGCAATGCCAGCACAGGCTTTACATAAATGCGCGTAGGCGTCAGCAGAGTCTCGCCGATAGATTTACCACCGAGCTCTGCCACAGGTGTCTTCAGATCGGCATTCTCAACGTCAAATACCTTTCTGACCAGAGAGAAGCCATTGGAATGCACGCCACTCGAGGGCAGGGCAATCACAACATCTCCCTCTGCCATCGTCTTGTTGTCAATGATTTTGGACTTGTCCACAATGCCGGTGCAATAGCCTGCGAGGTCATATTCGTCCACAGGATAGAAACCGGGCATCTCGGCCGTTTCACCGCCGATAAGTGCGGCACCCGACTGCACACAACCGTCGCATACGCCCTTGACGATATCTGCAATACGCTCGGGCACGTTTTTGCCGCAAGCGATATAGTCGAGGAAGAACAGCGGTTTGGCGCCACTGCAAATGATGTCGTTGACGCACATCGCCACGCAGTCGATACCGACAGTGTCGTGCTTATCCATCAAAAAAGCAATCTTGAGCTTGGTACCAACGCCGTCGGTGCCACTGACCAGTACAGGCTTGGTCATACCGGTCAGATCCAGCTCAAACAAGCCGCCAAAGCCGCCAACATCGGAGCAAACACCGCTCGTGATGGTTTTGGCAATGTGGGTTTTCATCAGTTCCACCGCGCGATAGCCGGCGGTAATATCCACGCCTGCCGCGGCGTAGCTATCGGATTTCGATTGGGTGTTCATAGTCCTTATTCCTTTCCGTTCCAACAGTAAGTACAAAGTTTACAGGGCTCCAAACCAATAGAGCGAATAACGCCTTCGAGCGACTGAAATTCCAGTGAGGCAAAATGCATCTTTTCACAAATGACTTTGCGCAAATTTTTGCCGCGCTCGGTACTTCCGTCGCTGTATTCTTCAATGTGCGCCAAGCCCTCTTCCCCTTCAAGCTCCACGATCGTCCGACGGGCAATCAGCTCCATATCGGTGTTAGCGCGAGAGAAGTTGAGGTATTTGCAGGCATACATAATGGGCGGACAAGCGGAGCGGATATGCACCGACTTGGCGCCGTTTTCATATAAGAAGTCGACCGTTTCTTTCAGCTGTGTGCCGCGCACGATCGAGTCGTCCACAAACAGCAAATTCTTATCTTGAATCAACTCATGCACAGGAATCTGCTTCATTTTGGCGATACGACTGCGATCACTTTGCTTGGTAGGCGTAAAACTGCGCGCCCATGTGGGGGTGTATTTGATAAACGCGCGAGCAAACGGCACACCACTCTTGTTGGCATAGCCAATGGCGTGCGGCGTTCCCGAATCGGGCACACCGCCCACATAGTCAAGCTCAGGCAAAGTGCCTGCCGCCTCATCGTTTTCCGCCATAATGGTACCGTTGCGGTAGCGCATACACTCTACGTTAGATCCCTCATAGATGGAGGTGGGATAACCGTAGTAGCTCCACAGAAATGCGCAGATGCGCATTTCTTCACCCGGCGGCGAAAGCTGACGCATGCTGTCTGCGGTCAGCTCCACGATTTCACCGGGGCCCAGCTCCTTTTCATCCGTAAAGCCTAATTTCATATAGGCAAAGGATTCAAAAGACACGCAGTAGGCATCATCACGGCGTCCGATCAGCACAGGCAGACGTCCCAAACGGTCACGGGCGGCAATCAGCTTGCCGTCATCGGTCAGTATTAAAATAGACGCCGATCCGTCGATAACCGACTGTGCGAAGCGGATACCCTCCACAAAATCGCTTTTTTGGTCAATCAATGCCGCCAAAAGCTCGGTAGTGTTGACACGACCACCCGTCATAGCATCAAAGTGGCCGCCTGTTTTTTCAAGATATTTGCCGATCAGCTCGTCGGCGTTGTTGATCGCGCCGATCATACAAATGGCGTATGTACCCAAATGCGAGCGAATCAGCATCGGTTGCGGATCGGTGTCGCTGATACAGCCGATGGCCGCAGTGCCTTCCATCTCACTGAAAATATGCTCAAACTTGGTGCGAAACGGTGCATTTTCAATGCTGTGGATTTTGCGTTGCAAGCCAATTTCGGGATCATATGCGGCCAAACCACCCCGTCGCGTTCCTAGATGTGAATGGTAGTCCACACCAAAGAACACGTCTTCCATACAATCCATATGGGAAACGATTCCGAAAAAACCTCCCATGGTTCTCTCCTCTCTAAAATGAGAAATCAGGCGAAAAACAGTTCAGACAGTGTCATCGGATCGATATACTGACCGTCTTTGTAGACGCGCATATTGCCCGAAGCGATCTCGTCGATGAGCATCACATCGCCGTTGGCATCGTAGCCAAATTCAAATTTGATGTCATAGAGCACCATGCCCTTTTCTTTGAGATCATCGGCAACGATTTGGGTGATATCCTGTGTCATCTTTTTGATATTGTCATACTGCTCAGCGGTCATCACGCCCAGATCCACCAGGCCATCTTTGGTGACAAGGGGATCGCCCTTCTCGTCATTTTTGAAGGTGGTCTCCACATACGCAGGCAGATCAGCGCCTTCCTCAATATAGTCGCTGTAGCGGCGATAGAAGCTACCCACAGCCTTGTGGCGGCAGATAACCTCAAGTCCCTTGCCGAATACCTTGGCGGGAAGAACCTCCATGGTGGTATTCTCAAGATCTGCGCTTACGTAGTGAGTCTTGATGCCTGCTGCATTTACCTTCTCGAAGAAGTAG
>JAZSHG010000178.1:0-3106 GCA_045533135.1 Acutalibacteraceae bacterium | reverse complement strand
TTCCAGTTCGGTCTGTCGAGCGCGATGGCGTGGATCTACTGTCTGTTGCTGGCTGTGTTGGTTGGCATCAGCATGTGGCTCATTTCCAAACGTGTGGTCTATCAAGCATAAGAAAGGAGGACACAAAGCCATGACCGATATCAAACGTCGCCGTCTGCTGTACAGTGCAGAGCGCAAGGCAAGACAATGGGGCTGGTCGATCATCCGTACCATCTTCATTTTGGGTTTCAGCTTCGTGATTCTCTATCCCTTGCTGACGATGATCTCCCGTACCTTTATGGATCCCAAAGACCTGTATGACAGCTCTGTTTTGTGGATTCCTAAGCACTTCACCCTCATCAATATCGAGATCGCTGCCAAAGGTATGAACTACGGCACGTCCTTCTTAAACAGCTTTTGGACGTCGGCCCTTGCCACCATTTTGCAGCTGTTCTCCTGCCTGACTGCGGGTTATGCGTTTGCGCGCTACAAATTCCCCGGTCGTAACATCCTGTTCGTGTTCGTGTTGGCAACCCTCATCATTCCGCCGCAGTTGACGATGCTCTCCTCCTATATGTATTGGAGTAATATGGGCCTCATCGACTCCCAGTGGCCCATGATGCTGATGTCTGCCACCGGCATGGGCATTCGCGCCGGCCTGTTCATCTATCTGTTCCGCCAGTATTTCAAGGGCATGCCCAAAGAAACCGAAGAGGCGGCGATGGTGGACGGCGCAGGACACATTCGCACCTTCCTGTCCGTGATGCTGCCGGGCGCTGTGACCATCATCGTCACCGTTGTCCTGTTCAGCTTCGTGTGGCAGTGGAACGACGTGTTCTATGTCGCGCTTTACGACAACAAATTCCAAAACCTGCCCAACGGCATCGGCTCGGCGAGCTTCTATCAGTATTTCTCGACCTATCCCGAATACGCCGGCTTTGGACAGTATGACCCGATGATCGGCAGAAACTTCTCGTCTATCGCCGCTCTGCTTTGCGTGGCACCGCTGGTGTTGCTCTTTGTGGTGCTGCAGCGCTACTTCGTGGAAAGCGTTGAGCGTTCCGGCGTGGTCGGCTAATATAAGTAAAGGAGCATGAATATGATCCCTTTTAACAAGGGATGCTCGAACGCCTCCATCTCCCAAGTGGAGATGGAGGCGCTTTACGAGCGTCTGAAAACCCCGATAAAACACGGCCCTGTGGTGGAATGGCCCGAACATTTCACCGACAGCCCCACCATCTTCTGCAAAGACGGCATCTGGTATATGTATTTCGTCGCCATCGCCAAGGATGTCAACATCTCCGGCTACGAAACCCACCTTGCCAAATCGACCGACCTTATCCATTGGGAATATATCGGCCCGATCTTCCGCCGCAACGACCTTGACCGCTGGGACAGCAAGCAGGTTGCCGGCTATGCCGCCTTTGTCGAAACCGACTTCGACAACATGGGCCCCATTCACCCCGTGAACGGCCATTATTATATCGCCTATCTCGCAGGCAACAGCAACGGCTACGAGCCCGATCCGCTGTATATGGGCCTTGCGCGGTCGACCGATCCCACCGACCCCGATGGCTTTGACCGCCTGCCCGACCCCATCCTTACGCCGCACGACGTGGACTGCCGCTTTGGCGAGACCAAAACGCTCTACAAGAGCTTTATGTTCGAAGACACCCTCGGCGTGACAGGCTATCGCTACGTCAACGCCTACAACGCCAAAGAGGAGCTCGACCGCGAGCGCATCTTTTTGGCGGTGTCCAACGACGGCGAACATTGGGAGCGCTACGGCGACCGCGCAGTCATCGACCGTATGACCAATGACCCCGACGGCATCATCACAGGCGATCCGCAGATCTTGCGCGTCGACGATATGTACGTGATGCTCTATTTCCACTATGTCAAAGACAAGCCTGCCTACAACACCTTCGCCGCCTCGCGCGATCTCGTCAACTGGACGCTGTGGGAAGGAAAGCCCTTGGTGGAAAGCGAATTCCCGTGGGAGGATCGCCACGCCCACAAGACGTGGTTTATCCGCCACAACGGCAAAAACTATCACTATTATTGCGCCGTGAGCAGCGAAAACCGCCGCTTCATCGCGCTGGCGACCTCGGAATAACGGAAAGGACGTGTCCTTTATGAAAAAATGGCAAGAAAAAGAATCCCTCGTGTTCGTCGGCACCGAATGGAGCACCCTGCGCTACGGCGCCATTGACCCCGAAAGCGTCACCCTGCGCTACGTCGGCCATAAAGACCTCGAGTGCGGCTTTTTTGCCGAGGTGATGTTCCGCGGCAGACAAAGCGCCACCTTTGAGCTCGGCAAGGACTTCGAGCTGGACGCCGAAAACGGCCGCATCCGCCGTACCCCCGACTCCGCCATCCCCAACTATGAGGAAAGCCATTTTTACGGCGTCGAGGAGTTCACCCACGAGGGCTGGGGCGGCGATTGGGGCAACTTCCCCTTCATCACCATCATCGACTATTGCTACGATGCCACCCAAAACCAACTGGTGGAGGATGATGCCCGCCGCATCACGATGATGTCCAACACCCCCGTGCCGTCCCAATCTCTTGCCCGCCTGCAAAACGGCGAAACGCTCACCTATGTCGTCTATGGCGACAGCATCTCCACCGGTTGCGAAGCCAACACCCCCCAGGAAACCTATTTTGCCCGCTTTGCCGATAAATTGGAGCGCGTGACGGGCGGCCATATCAACCTGATCAACCGTGCCGTCGGCGGCGAAAGATCGAGAGAGGGCATCAACCACGTCAACAATTCGCTTGCGCAGGAAACCCCCGATCTCGTCACCATCGCCTACGGTATGAACGATATGAACCCCAACAACGACATGACCCCTGCGCTCTACAAAGAAAATATGCGCACGATGCTGAACGCCTGCCGTGCCGTGGGCGCCGACGTCATCTTCGTCACCCCCTGCCCGCCCAACCCCCGCTGGAAGTATACCGGCAAGGATTGGCGTGAGTATGCGGCGATGCTGCGTGAGCTCGCCAAAGAGGAAAACGTGCCGCTGGCGGACGTGCAGGCGCTGTGGGATCAGGAGATGACCTACGGCAAGACCATTTCCGACCTGCTCTATAACGACGTCAACCATCCCACCAGCTACGGCCA
>JAZSHG010000227.1:0-2795 GCA_045533135.1 Acutalibacteraceae bacterium | reverse complement strand
TGGCCTAAATTTGAAGACCAAACAGTTGCACGACATTTAGCGTATACAGGCGCTATTCGCGATCAGATATTGGATATTGAGGAGCTCGCATGTGGACTTCTTAACATCTTGCGACGCGACTATTATCCGCTACTGGCGGCGCGATATAAGCTTGACGAAACACCTTTGACTGACGATAGCTGGGAATTTCTACAGTTAATCGGGAAGAAACGCGGTATGCTGGTGTCCGGTGGAGAAGTCAACACCGAGCGTGCGGCCATTATGCTTTTGGATGAGTTTCGCGGCGGAAAGATCGGGCGTATCACTTTGGAACAGCCGGAGGGGACGGTATGACAAACCACGAATATGACGCGCTTTGGCGTGCGCAGGGGGCTACGGTGCTTTGCGGTGTCGATGAGGCAGGACGCGGTCCTTTGGCCGGCCCTGTTTTCGCGGCGGCTGTGGTTCTGAATCCTGACGATCCTATCGAGGGACTTAACGATTCTAAAAAGCTCACAGAAAAGAAGCGCGAAGCGCTGTTTGATGAGATTTGCAGCCGTTCACTGGCGTGGGCGGTGGCGTCCGCCTCGGTTGAGGAAATTGAATCGATCAATATTCTCAATGCTACCTATTTGGCTATGAGTCGTGCCGTTGAACAGGTGAAGGCGAAAATGGCACCGTCTTTGGTGTTGGTTGACGGCAACCGTATACCACCGCAAATCACATTGCCCTGCCAATATGTTGTAAAGGGAGACGCCTTGTCGGCCACCATTGCGGCGGCTTCTGTTTTGGCGAAGGTCAGTCGTGATCGCTTGCTGATAGAGTGGGATAAGGCTTACCCACAATATGATTTTGCCAAACATAAAGGATACGGCACAGCGCTTCATTATGAGCGGCTGAAAATGTATGGTCCGTCACCGGTTCATCGTATGAGCTTTCTCAAGAAGTGGCTTGAGAGTGAAAAATAATCAGTGTTTTAGGAGGGGTCTCAATGGCAGGCGTCTCAAAAGGGGCGGCAGGCGAAGTTCTTGCTGCCCGTTTTTTGCGTGAAAAGGGGTATCAAGTGATAGGGGCCAACTATCGCACGCGCCAAGGAGAAATTGATATAATCGCATGTGATAAGACATATATTCTCTTTGTTGAAGTCAAAACCCGTGAAGAAGATTCGCGTTTTGCACCTCGTGAGGCGGTAACCCGGGAAAAACAACGGCGTATTGTGTCGGCGTCACTTCGCTACCTGCAGGAAAGGCCAACAACTTTACAGCCGCGTTATGATGTGATCGAGATCATCACGCGCAAGAACCGTCCGATGGAGGTCTTGGAATGGGATCATATTCAGGGGGCCTATGAGGTGAAAGGATATGCGTCTTTTTGATCTGCACTGTGACACCTTATCCGTCTGTGAGCAGATGGGGTGTTCTCTCTTGGATGCGCCCAAGCACTTGAATATTGCGCGTGGCTTAAAAAGTGAAGCCTATTTTCAGGTTTTTGCCGCATTTATTCCCGACGAATTACACAGTGATGCCGCCGTCAACTATGGGTGCAAGCTGTTGGATATTGCTGATCGTGATGCGGTCTTGCCTTGCGTGCAATCTATTGTTACGCCTGCAGATATATCAACAGCAGTACAAGAACACCGCTGCGGTATGATCAAAGCTGTGGAGGGCGGTGCCATTCTCGGCGGCGACACGGCTATGCTGGATGAGTTAAAAGTGCGGCAAGTACGTCTGATGACGCTTACGTGGAACGGCACAAATGAGCTGGGCAACGGTTGCTTTTCAACCGATACATCAGGACTCACGCCTTTTGGCAAGAGTGTTGTGCGCCGCATGGAAGAGTTGGAGATGTTGGTAGATGTGTCCCACTTGAATGAAGCGGGATTTTGGGACGTAGCAAGCATTAGCCATCATCCCTTTATCGCCACACATTCGTTGTCGATGTCAGTCAACGCTCATCCACGTAATTTGACCGATGCACAGTTTGATTGCATCCGCGAACGTGGGGGACTGGTGGGACTCAATTTGTGTGATGAACATCTCGGCGAGGCGAGCTTTGCGGCATTTGAGCGACATTTGGCACATTTTCTTTTGCGCGATGGTGAAAAAGCGGTGGCGCTTGGGTGCGATTTTGACGGTACCGATCTGCCGAAGCAATGGAATGGATTGGATACACTGTCCGCTCTGGAAAAACAGTTGCTCGCCGATGGCTTTGGCAGAGAAACAGTTGACAGACTTTTTTATCAAAATGCTTATGATTTTTTCTCTAACCTTTGACAACGGTGAGAAAGTGATGTACAATATATCGGAATACCCAATGGGAGGCAATATCAATGAATTATACCAGTACTCGTGACAGCCGACTTTCCGTGACTTCGGCACAGGCGATTGCGCGCGGCATTTCTGCCGAGGGCGGGCTCTTTGTGCCTGAAACTCTGCCCACACTGACGACGGAAAATTTACAAGCCTTAATCAATATGCCGTACGTCGACCGTGCTACGGCGGTGCTGTCGAAATTTTTGACCGATTTTACGTTGGAAGAGGTAAAGGATTGTACTTCTTCTGCTTATTCTCTCGAACGTTTTCGCCATACGGATATCGCGCCGCTCTACACGCTGGAAGACGGTGTGGAAATTTTGGAGTTGTGGCACGGCCCTACCTGTGCGTTTAAGGATATGGCGTTGCAGATTTTGCCGCACCTTATGCGCGTGTCTGCGTCCAAAACGGCGGACGGCAAGGAAATTATCATTCTGGTGGCTACTTCCGGTGATACCGGTAAGGCGGCGTTGGAAGGCTTTAAGGACGCGCCTGCTACGCGTA
>JAZSHG010000106.1:0-10446 GCA_045533135.1 Acutalibacteraceae bacterium | reverse complement strand
CGTGAGCTTGGAAAATATGAAGCGAATCGTTGCCGCCGCCAAAGATGCGGGTAAATACTGATATACCAAACAAAAAGGGAGGTGCGTCACACGCATCTGCCTTTTTTGGTAACTTGTCAGGTCTTTTCGGGATAGAGAGTGATAATGCTCCTGTTTGCGACTATTTCTATATCTTCACCGCAAGAGGATATAGCCGCACCGCCAACGCGCAGACGATATTTGGTGCCATTATAGGTTGAAACGATCGCATTGGCTACAATGTCTGCGTGTGCCTTAATGCTGTTGCCGTAAAGTAAGAGACTGTCGGCGCAAATCTCGATGCGATCCTCAAAGAAGGTAACAAGCTTGTCTCCAGAGGCAACCTGCAAAACGCCGTCAGCCGTTTTTTGAGCGGAAAAGGCTTGCGCAGAGCCGCTTATCATCAATCCGCACTGCTTTTTGACCTCTTCGGGGCAAAATCTCGTTTCGATGATCGGCAGATTCTCATACACAGCATCGAAGGTAGAGCAGGTGTTGACAATATAGCGATCTTTGACGCGCTCGTCAAACAGATGCATACTGCGGAAAAACAGTTTGTCCTCAAAACGGAATAGGTTGGCGGTGTAGTTTTTGCAGTCGTAATATACGGATTGCACGTCGGTGGTATCCCAGTTGTCAAGCGCGACGACGGCGGTTGCTGGGGTTTCTTTCGGGAAGAGCTTTTTGAAGGTTTCGCCTGTTTCGCTCATCTGCTGAAAGGACACGTCACCGCGAGCAAGCAGTTGATCTATCTGCATACGTGTGCTGACAAGGATCTTATCTTTGAGCCTGATGAAGCTGTTTTCCTGCCCGATCTGGGCATAGGCAAACCCTAAGGATTCATTGCTGTAATAGGTGTCGAACATCCACTTGACTGTTTTGGGATCACTGCCCATATGCCAACAGGATTCCAAGGTGAAGCAGTTGGAGTTGTTGCCGTTGGCACGATAATCCTCGGAACTATACTTGTTATTATCGTAATTGTGAATGGGGCAGGGGCCAAGCAGACGGAACACAGGAACATTCACCTGCATATTCGCACTTTGCGCAGGGGTAAAGATATTGCTTTTAGAAGGGTAGTAGCCCTGGTTAAAGTAGCCGCCAAGCATAGTGTAGGCGTCCGTATTGGCCTGGTCGCGGCAGATAGCCACTGCTTTTACATCATAGTGCGCCGCCAAATGATTGAACGTGTGCGTATCAATAGACCAGCTTGCGACCGTCTTAGGATGATGGCCGAAAACCTCTTTGAATTTCCGCATGGCCTCATCAATCAATTGTTCTCGCTGCGCCGGTGTGTAGGCCATCGAAAAGCCGGGGTCAATATGCCAGTCCCACTTCCAGCCCATCTCGCTTCTATAAGGGATGCCGCAAGCGGTCGTCAACGGCTCAACGATCTCATACCAAAGGCCCAGCTCAGTTTTGTCCGTCCCCTCATTTTTGAACAGAGAAACAAAATCGGGATCACAGACAGCGTCGTATTGCAGTAAAAAGGTGTTCGGCAAACCGTATTCATTGACCAACTGCAACTGCTCAGTGGTCATTCCCAACATTCTTTGGGTGGAGTTTTCCTCACGCTCGTCGATCTGTCGGACAAAGTTCATAATATTGACGACATTCATATATTTCACCTACTTCATTAAACGCAACCTTCAAAAGACAGCGCAAAGCGATCACTTTTGAAGGTTGCGGTTTGTGGCGAAAGCACGATGCGTTTGCCGTCAAAGCAGAATGTGGCTTCCATATTGGAGGGAAGTTTCACCGTAAAGTTTACAAAGCCGTTTTCTTGCTTGAAAACGACCTCAATTTTGCCACTGACGGTGTTTATCGCCCCTTTGGCAAAGGATAACGCTTGCGGAATGTGAGGGCGAATACACACGCGTCGGTATCCACAGCCGTCATCGGGCTGTGTGATCCCCAAAATGTCGGTGAACAGATAACTTGTCGAGGCACCAAACATCGGGTGACAGTGCGAAGCATAGCCGTGCCAATCTTCCCACAATGTCGTGGCGCCGTGCCGTTTCATATACAAAAACGAGCCGCATTTTTCACTGTCGAGAAGTGTGAGTGCGGTGTCTTCGCGGTTGTTGGCGAAAAGTGCTTTAAAAAGCAACGACGTTCCAAAAATACCCGTGTCAATATAACCGCTGCTTTGATAGATGTCGGCGATGGCATCAATGTCCACATCACCAAGCCCCAAATCCCACGCAAAAAGGTCGGCACCGTCAACACCGTTGCAATAGTGACCGTCGTCTGTGCGATAGTGCGTATCGATAGCTTCGCAAAGCTGTGCATCTAACGGTACAAAATCTTGCACCCGCGCTTCTTTTCCGAGAATAGCGGCAATTTTTATAACAGTGCGTAATGCTTTGACAAAGAAATAGGTGTTGACAAACGGCTCGGGTAAACGAATGGGGTCAAAGGTGCACCAATCACCTAAACACCATCCGTCGGGTTCCTCGTGCGTGACCAGACCGTCGGTCAGGCGCGTGCGCAGATATTCCAGCCAGCGGCACATAGGTACGAAGCAGGCTTCAAGCATATCCTTGTCGCCGTATTGCTTGTAATATTCATACGGCACAAAAACGATAGCGCAGCCCCAACCGCCGGGGCCGCCACCGCCGCCCATAAACGGGGCGGTATGTTGCACGTGACCGCCGACAGTATCCTGGCAATCTAAGATGTCCTGAATCCATTTGCGGTAAAATTCACGGCTGTCCAAAAGCATCATAGCTGATTCGGCGCAAACCTGCCCGTCACCGGTATAACCCAAACGCTCGCGGTGGGGGCAATCTGTCGGGACGCTGCCGTGCATATTGTCCAACTGTGTGCGAATGTATGCCTCGTACAGGAAATTGAGCCCCTTACTGCTGCTGTTAAAATAGGATGTCACCGCGCAATCACTGTGAATGACCGCGATCTCAGCATCGTTTATCGGCCCTTCTGTTTCAAAATAACGAAAAGCGTGCCAAGAAAACTTGGGCACAAACATAGTGGGCGTGCCGTCGCAAATGAATGTGTCGGTCATAATTTGTGGTACGCCGGAAGTGCAGATGTAGGGCGCACCGGTAGAGATGAAGTTTGGCGTATTGTCGGCGTTGATGTTTTCTGCAAAACGCAGTACGATCTTTTCGCCGCGCTTGCCCGCAGTATGCACGCGCACGACGCCGCTAATATTTTCTCCTGCATCGTATACTTTCTTGCCGTCATATTCACCTATCAAGTGCGGCGTGATGGTACGGATCACCTTATCCGCCGCGCCGATGGCTGCAGTCAACTGCGTATCAGGAGCGGGGAAAACGCGTACAGGTGCTTCCGACGGCGGTGTGAAGGTCTTGTCCTGCACCTCACCAATGAAAATATTGTTGTAGCGGATCTCGCTCTCACGCCAACTTTCACTGCCGTCTGAAACAAGTGTAGTTTCACCGCAATCAAGGCGGTAGATGGTTTTCAGATCCTCGCCAAAGCACATATTGCCTTCGCAGTTCCGTTCGCGCTGACGGTACCAGCCGTTGCCCAGATGTATATCCAAGACGTTTTTACCGACAGTCAGCAGGGGAGATACATCAAAATCATAGTAGTAGACTCTATGGGTGAAGCTGTCCTTGATAGGGTATAGAAAGCCTGCTGTTTCGCGCTTTTCAAAGTCGCTGGGTACGGGCAAAAAGGTATATTCCGTGACGGGCTTCCCATTTATGATTGCTTCGAAAAAGCCCAAGGCGGTGATGCGCAGTGTGGCAGATGCCACAGGCGCATCAACTGTAAACTCACGGCTTATGATGGGGGATTCGCAGGGGGAAGAAGCCCCGATCCACAAAGAATTCTGTAAAGGCATACGATCATCCTTTTTATAGCGTCAGTTGTACAAACATTTACCGCATAAGTATAACACATTGCGCTTCGCTTTGCAATGTGTTTTGCCTTGTGATGCAAAAAACCTGCAACCGCCCAGGTTGCAGGTTTTTCTAAACAGATGATTATTCGCCGCTCATAGCACCGACCGCTTCAAATACGACGGTGCTCGGAATAGATCCGCCCAACATCGCGGAGATGGAAGCGTAAAGTTCGCTGCTTTCGACTTCCGCCATCGTGTCACAGGCTACCTTGAAGGTCACGATCGTGCCACCTGCAAAGCCCTGCTGTGCCCAAAGCGTGTCGTCGAGCAGATCCGCACCGAAGGCAGAGGATTCACTGCCATAGAAGGTGGTGTCGGGTTGCACGTTCAAGACGGCACCGGCAGGCAAGGTGCGATGCATAACGGTGTAGTTGCCGACCCCCATCGTCACCTCGGTCACACCGATCCAAACGATATCAGAGGTCTCTGTGCAGGTTTCATCACCAAGTTGAACGATAGGACCGGTTTTGGTTTCGCCCGAAACGTCACCGGAGAACAGCGAATCAGGAACCATAGGCGTGGTGCCTTGCATAGGCTGAACCGTCATAGTGTCGCCATTCGGAAGAGTAACATCAAACGGCAAGCCGCGATATTGGCGAATGCGCCAGCCGCTGTCGGTATCCGATGCGTCGCCGGCAACATTATCGACCCAGTTGAGTCCACCAAAACCACCGGTGCCTAAAGTGCGGATGTCAACAGGACCTTCCGCGCCGCCTTCGCCGCCCTGGTTGCCGCCGCCTTCGCCACCTTCGCCGCCGCCTTGGTTACCGCCGTCGCCGGGATGCGGCGCATCGGCGTCATAGTCGGGGCCGAAGCTGTCGTTTTCATGAGGCGTCTGGGTAGCAAACAAATTCAGACCAAGGTCGATAAAGGGAGGTGTGGTGCCTGTCAGATAGTTGGCTTCGTTGCCGACTTCTTCGGGCATGTAGACGATCAAAGCATAAACCTTCGACTCACCGGCAAGAAGCACATCGCTGTCATTATATTCGGTCAAGCCGTAGGCGGTATCTTTAATAGCTGTTTTGGCGGCGTCGTGAGAAATATACGGAGCCACCGTTGTGAGTTCAATAAGACCGGCTTTCAAATGATTGGACACCCAGAAGGTTTCATTGAACACGTTGGTGCCTTCTTGCTCATTGACAATGCCGATGGACAGGTCAAACTCCAAAGCCAAGGTGCCGGCGTTTTTGGCCCACAGGTAGGCGATCTCTACATGGCCGGGCTCCCAAAGAGCGCTATCATCAAAGATGTTGGTGTTGGAGTCAACCATATTCCAGTCGAAACCGGCGCTGGTGGTGGAGTGCCTTGAAAAATGCAGCTCAATGTCCAAGTTGCCAACAACGATCTTGTTTTGCGCAGTCGACACAGCGTCGGTGAACCACGCATATGTAGATCCAAGCAGAATGGTGAAACAAAGAAGCAGAATCAACACACTGCTGAATAATGCTTTTTTGGTGCGCTTAGACATAAGCTTTTCTCCTTTCGCCGATTTCAGAAATGCAGTTCATATACGTATATTATTGTACTCCTGATTCTGTCAAGAGTCAAGTGGAGGAGAAAGTTTTTTTGAACAAAAAAGGGAAGAAAAATTTGTGAATTATTTTATTGGTTGCGGTGCCGTCTTTTGTGATGGAACGTTATCATTTTATGATGACAACCCCAATCTATGTCAGCAATGATGTTAGCTTATCTCAGCAGTTTATCGGCAGTGGCATCGTGCACAGCAAAGTCGGCCAAAAACGCGTCTTTGTCAACCGTGTTATAAGAGGTCCACGTCTTTTCTGCAAGTGCCGGCACGCGCGCACGCAGATGCGAAAACTCCTCGCGCATCATATCATGACGAGGGGCATACGCCATAGAGGGTTGCATACGGTCACCCCATATACAAAGTTGACCGCCGGCAATGGCGGAATTCGTCGGCACTTCGATCGGCGCAATATGCGCAGGAGATTTTTCCCACCAATGTTGCCAAATATTCTTTTCCCATTCCAAAATCTTTTCGGGAGACCACATAAGACCGGGGGAAACAATGTACAGCGGTAGCCACGAGGCGTTGATAATCTCAAAGCCGTCTTTTAGTAGTGACGGAGCCAGTTGGTAGTAGGATTCCCAAGAGAACACCAGCGTTTGTTTAGGAATCATGTAATTGCATTTTTCGGGAAAGCCTTCCCACACCACGGGTATGCGCCCCATATCCAAAACCATCTGGCTGATGCGTGCCACGCAATGTCCGTAAAGCTCGTGCACGTCCGCCAAGCCATGCGCCTCGCGGTAAGCGTTGGAGATGGAGCAGGTTTCCCATCGGGCAATATCCGCCTCGTCACCGCCGATATGGATCCACGGCGAGTCGGGAAACACCTCCGCCACCTCTTGGAACATCCTTTGCAATATATCAAAGGCTTCTTCCTGCATCCGCATAACGCCAAAAACAGTCTCAATTTGCTCGGCTGTTGTTTCGTGAACGGTACCAAACAACTGCGGATAAGCAGCATTAAACGCATAAAAATGTCCGGGAGAGTCGATTTCGGGGACGATGGTGATGCCGCGATCTTGACAATAACGATTCAGCTCGGCAAGTTCCAATTTACTGTAATGTTCGCCGGAAATGGCATCGGGAAGCTCCGAAAAGGGGAAGCGAATCCCTTGGTCGTCGGTAAGATGAAGCTGGTAGCGGCTGACTTTATAGAACCAGCAAAGGTCTGCCAGTGCATACAGATATTCGATTTCGTGGTAGCAACGCGATAGATCCAGCATAACACCGCGCCAAGCGCTGTCCGGCCAATCGGTGATCTCACAGCAAGGAAAAACGATGCCGGTATCGGTGACGGCTGCCAACTGCAAAAGAGTGGAAAAGGCATAGTTCATGCCTGTGTTGTTAGAGGCTGTCAGCACCGTTTTTTCTCCGATGGAAATGCGGTATCCATCCCCCATATTCGGCTGTAAGACCAAAACCAGCGGTGCGGCAGAGGCGTCAGCCGCACCAAAGACACGGTGAGCATATGTTTGAAACACCTGTAAAGCAGGCGCAAAGGTCGGATCAAAATTCTCTGCAGTGAAAGCGGCAGGAACCGTTTCTCCTGTGCAGGAAAACTGTTTGGGACGGGGAATAGGATGCACCATTGTACAAAACCACCTTTCATGGTTATCATTATACTTTGGTAGTAATCCAAAAGCAAGCAAAACTGCCCTACCTTTACAAAAAGCGGACTTTACGATTTTTCGCAAAGTCCGCCGCAAATGTTATCAAAGTTGTTTGATCAATCTTCCGTCCAAATGTTTTCGGGTGTATCCTTATACCGTTTTTTGAAAATCCTTCTGCGGAAGAGGAACACGGTGTACGCAAGCCACAGTACAAAGAAAATGATCCAAGCAATTATGGCATTGGTGGGAGATTGACCTGCGAATCCCAGTAAAAACAGCAGTGGTGCGATCATCACCATAGCAGGAAAATTGGAAAGAATATAGAGACTGGAGGTTGGCGTTTTGAGGTGAGGGTCGATCTCTTTCATCAGGATCATGCCGTTGGATGCCGTGCCTGTCATAGTGCCAAAGCTCATCAGGAAAAATTCGTGTTCAAAGCCTTTGAAACACTCCTTGGCAACCTTGCGGATGTAAATGTGCGTAACCAACGTACCTGCCAAGCTGAGAATGATAATGGGAAGGATATAGTTTTTGATATCGTTTATCTCAATAGCCGCGACGCCTGCAACAATCATCAAGTCAAAGGAGAAACCGGAAATTCTATCCATCTGATAGTTGTTAATATAATCTCGATGCATGATATTGTGTTTGCGTAACCGTTTTACGACAAATTTGATCAGCATAGCCGCCAAAGATGCCCACAGGAAGTTGAAGCCCCACGCAATGCTGTTCGTAAAATCGGAAAGAGACCCCAAAAGGCACATAAATCCAAAGGAGAGCGCATAAGCCAGAGCGACAAAGCCCATCTGCAACGTAAATTTGTCGACGGATTCATTGTCGGGGATTTCGCCGCTGTTGTCATCTTGTGCTGACAGATCCTGCACAGGGGTGCCCTTACGCACCTGCAGTTTGCCGCGCTTTTTTTGCACGTTGATATACAAAACGCCGAAAACAGAAGCTACCACAAAGCCGATAGAGGCAAGGGAAAGGCCAAAACTACCGTTGCCTGCAAATTGCGCAGCTTCAATACCGGTGAAGTTGACATCCCAGCTGAGTGCGTTGCCGGGTCCTTGGCCGAAGGCAAGCGGCAGAATAAGACCGCATATGTAAGAGATGATCTGATTGCCATACTTGGTGATGAAGAACAAAACCAAGGTAATGCCTAAGCCGACAAAAGCCTGCAACATATAGGTGCCGCCCTGTAAGGCGCCGAATTCAATAACCTGCGCACTTTTGGTCTTGTGCGTGCTTTTTTCGGTTTTTAGGCTCATAGCGGCAAAGCCGATGGCCAAACAGTGATAGGTGATCACCTGCATAAGACGGTTATCTACCAACGGCGCTCCGAATTGCTTGGCGATAACGTTGACGATCAACAAAAGGGTGCCACCCAAAATAGCAGAGGGAATCAAACATTTACGAAACAGCGGAATAACACGCCGCAGTATGTTACCTAAAACAAGAAACAGCAACAATAAACCGAGCTGTACCATAAAAGCCCAAACGGCCTTGTAATTTTCCAATGAAAAATCCCAATCCATGAGCGCGACTCCTGTTCTGAAAAATGATGGCGGCAACAGACTTAATAATACTGTGAAAACACGGTTTTGTCAATGAATAGCCGCAGTTTTGCACCGACTTAATCCACCAAAAACGTGTTTTCTCCCTCCTTGAGCGCACACGCAAACGTGGCTAAATGGAAGACGGATTTGCAACCGTTAGGAATAGTGATGTGAAACTGTATACCCCTCGCGGTCTTCTCATAACTGACCGAGATAATGCCTTTCGGGGTGTTCATACTTCCTGACATTCTGCCGAATTTTGACACGGCCTGTGGGGCGATGACAAGTTCGGTATATCCGCCGCTGTTTTCAACTTGCTTGATGCCCAATAGATACTCAAAGAAGTAGGCGACAGGCGCGCCAAACATCGGATGGCAGTGAGAGCGACTGCGGTTGCTGTCCCAATATTCATGGAAGGTGGTCGCTCCGTTTTGGCGCCAATGCTCGTACCCCTGTGTGCCGTTATTGGTGAGGATATCCACCGCCAGTTCAGCATCACCGTTTTCAAACAGGTTGCGGATAAGCACGTCGGTGGCAAATATACCTGTGTCAAAATACCCCAACTTTTGGTAGTAGCGCACCATATTGGTGTATGTTGTTTGATCCCCCAGGCCAAGATCCACAGCAAAAGCGTTGGCGCCTTGCACGTTCATAACAAAGTTACCGTCAAAGGTGTTGAAATACGCGGCACGAATGGCATTTTTACGATATTGGATCTTCTCCTCATATTTTGCCACATCTTCATCTTTGTGAATGATACGTGCAATTTTGCACAGGGTTTCGAGCGATTTTACCATGAAATAGGTGTTCACAAAGGGCGCGGGGATGATCACCTGTTGATTGTGTGAGGTAATATCTTTGTCAGGGTAGAGAATATTCGGGCCGCACCAATCGCCAAGACACCAGTCGCCTTCCTTGTCACTTGTGACAAGGCCAAACTCAGAGTGCGCTTCGAGATAGTCGATATAGCGGCGCATATTATCGTAATAACGCGAAAGCACCGATGTGTCGCCATAGTGCTTGTAGAGTTGGTACGGCACTTCGACAATCGCACAACCCCAGCCGCCGGGACCGCCGCCGCTATGCAAATAGGGGGCAGTGTACTGAATGTGTCCGGTGATTTTATCTTGACAGTCGGCAATATCCTGCAACCATTTTTCGTAAAAGCTTTTGGCATCCAGGACAGACAATGCGGCGTGACAGGTGAGCTGGCCGTCACCCGTATAGCCGCGCCGCTCCAAATGCGGACAGTCGGAAGGGTGCCCCGTATGCATATTGCAGAGCATGGTGTGGATAAAGGTATTATAGGTCCAGTTAAGCGTTTCGTTGTCACATGTAAAGGTGGAAGCGCGGCTGATATCTGCGTGAACCTCCTTTACGCACAGAGGGGTGGCATCACCTTCTACCTCAAAATATCTGAAACAAAACCAAGTGAATGCAGGCTGGACAAGACAGGCCTGTCCGTTCGACGTTACGGTGTAGCATTGCTTGTGTTCGTGGGTGGCGTCAAGATTGCCGTCAGAGCAGATTTCCTCCGAAAAACGCACCCTTATGACCTCACCTTGTTTTGCGTGCAGGTCAAAGAGGGGATACCCTGTGGTATTTTTACCGCAATCGTAGATAGTACCGTTTTCACTTTTTCCAACTGCCTTTATAGGCAGAGTAGCAATCAACTTTTCAGCAGGACAATCGGTGGAACAGTATTCGGTGTCAAGCTCTTCGGTGGGGGTGGCATAGTTCCAGTTGCTGTCGTCAAAATCAGCACCAAAGCAATCGCTTGCCACAGTGAGGTCGTGCGTTTCATACTGTGAGAAATAATAATCCGTGACAAAGCTG